>JBAUVS010000179.1:0-5746 GCA_049583345.1 Woeseiaceae bacterium | reverse complement strand
CGGTCAGTACCGTGCCCGTCGCCTTGCCGGCCGCAAAGCCGTCGACCTTCGTCTTGATGTCGATCGCGTCCGAAGCGCTCAGGTTGACCAGCGCGACGACGAGCCTGCCGTCCTTGGTCAGCGCCGCACTCGCGGAGACCTGCGGCACGGCATAGTCGCCGAGCGCGTATTGCGGCACATCCCCGAGATCCAGCGGCACGAAGGTCGCATCCTGGAAGGGGATGTACATCCGGAAGGCGTAGTAGGTCGGCGTCCGGATCATCTGCGCGCCGTCGGTCAAAATCATCGCCTGCAGCACGTTGACGGTCTGCGCGATGTTGGCCATGCGCAGCCGTTTTGTGTGCCGGTTGAAGATGTTGAAGTTCAACGCGGCGACGAGAGCATCGCGGATCGAGTTCTGCTGGTAGAGGAAGCCGGCTTCGCGTCCTTGCTCCGGGTCGTACCAGGTACCCCATTCGTCGAGGTACAGACCGATCCGGTTGTCCGGGTCGTTGCGTTCGAGCACTGCCTCGTTGGCTTTCAGGTAGCCGTCGATGCGCATGGTGTTCTGGAACGTCGAAATCCATTCCTTCTCGGGGAATGCAATCGCGCTGCCCTTGTGCTCCCAGATCCCGGTGGGGGTCGTGTAGTAGTGATGGCTGATGCCGTCGATGTTCCCGTGCACGCCCGACGAGAGCGTCTCGGTCCAGTCGGTGTGAGCGTCGTTGCCGCCGCTGGCCACTTTTCTAGTCTGGTTGTCGCGCGGAGCTTTCAGGAACGTGGCGTAACGCTTGTACAGGTCGGTGTAGTAGGCCGGCGTCATGTTGCCGCCGCAGCCCCAGGTTTCGTTGCCGATCCCGAAGAACGCCACGTGCCAGGGTTTGTCGCGGCCGTTGGCGCGCCGCAGGCGGGCGAGCGTGGTGTCGTTGTCGGCCGTGATGTATTCCAGCCACTGCGCCATCTCGCGCGGCGTCGCGCTGCCGACGTTGCCGGCGATGTAGGCCTCGCTGCCGACCTGCTCGAGCAGGTCGAAATACTCGTGGGTGCCGAAGGCGTTGGTCTCCGGTACCCAGCCCCAGTGCGTATTGATGCGCACAGGCCGCTTGTCGCGCGGTCCGATGCCGTCCCGCCAGTTGTACTCGTCGGCGAAACAGCCGCCCGGCCAGCGGATGACCGGAATGTGCAGGTCCCTGAGAGCGCCGACGACGTCCTTGCGCAGGCCACGGGTGTTCGGGATGTCGGAGTCCTCGCCGACCCAGATGCCGCCGTAGAGGCCACGGCCGAGGTGCTCCGAGAACTGGCCGTAGAGATACCGGCTGATGGTGTCGCCGGGCTGGTCCGCCCGGACCGCAATGTCGAGTTCGCGCGCCTGCGCAGGGGCGGACAGCACGGCGAGAGAGGTCAGGATCAGGGCCGACAGGCCGGCGCGGATGCCGCGGGTATTTCGTTGGATTTTTGCGTTCACGACTACGGGGTCCCCGTATTGCTTGAAGAATAAATCATATAATAATATACTATATAGACCGGATACAGATGACACGAAACCGCATTACAGCAGTGGAAGGGGGAGCTTGAGCCAGTACTGCGAGCCACGGTCGATCCCGAGCGTGTGCACCGACTTCCTTTTCATCACCGCTACCCGAACTGCATTGCCCGGCGGCTCCCTGCAGTTCGCAAAACCGAGTCGCCAGGAGCTTAAAAGGTACACCAATCAACGTTCAAGTCGAGACAAAGCGATGATCAGAAAACATTTGCTCAGTGAGCTTTTCATGGGGGGAGCCCTGTTCTTGTCCGCAGGCGCGATCATGGCGCAGGACGACCAGACCCCATCCGATGACAACAAGCCGATGGAAGAAGTCGTGGTTACCGGCGTGCGCTATAGCCTGACGCAGGCCGTGCAGATCAAGCGCGACTCCATGCCGATCGTGGACGCGATCGTCTCCGAGGACATCGGCAAGTTCCCGGACAACAACGTCGTAGAGGCCATGCAGCGGATCCCGGGCGTGCAGGTGACGAACCGCGGCGCCGGCGAAATCTCCACGGTATCCATCCGCGGGCTGGGCGACGTGACGACGACGATCAACGGTCGCAACATCTTCACGGCCGAAGGACGGCAGGTCGCGCTGGCGGACATTCCCGCCACGCTGATCAACCGGGTGGACGTCTACAAGAGCCGTTCGCCGGAGAACATCGCCCGCGGCCTCGCCGGCCAGATCGACATCCACACGAACCGCCCGTTCGACTTTGACGGACTCCAGTTCTCGGCGCAGACACGTGCCACCTACGAGGAGCAAGCGGATACTATCGACCCGAACGCCAGCTTCCTGCTGAGTGACACCTGGGACACGGACGCCGGACGGTTCGGCGCACTGCTGAACATGTCCTTCGTCGAGACGAACTGGCTGGACCAGGAAGTCGATGCCGGTGCGGTAGTGCCGTTCCGGCTGCCGACCGATCCCACCGCGCCTCTGGAGCGCCTGTTCCCGCCGGCTTGGCAGGCGGGTACGACGGATGGCCTGCCGTATGCCGAAGGTTCGACTTTGGCCGACGGCACGCCCTACGTGCTGGGCCGCGACGCCGTATTCGAGCCGCACACGCGCGGCGACCGCAAGCGCCCGGCATGGAACCTGTCCCTGCAGTGGGCGCCGAACGACAGGTCGGAGTACACCTTCGAGGCGTTCTATAACGGCTACCAGAACCTGCAGCACAACAGCCTGTTCTTCACTTTCGTGGACTGGTGGGGTTCGGTGGATCCCAACGACCCGGTCGAGATCTATTCCGGCACCAATATCGTGAAGTCCCGCTACGTCAACTTCCCCTACGAGTTCGTTAGCGGCGACGTGCTGAAGCAGCGTACTGACAGCTACCTGTATTCCCTCAGCGGCGACTGGGACATTAACGACAACGTCTCGATCAAGTCAGATGTCTATTTCCAGGACAGCCAGTACCAGGATCGCTTCTTCGCAATGCGGGCGGACAAGGTCTCGCCGCGCCTGTTTATCGATTTCAATTCCGGTGACGGTGTGCCGTACCTGCAGTTCTTTGACGATCCCAATTCGGCGCCGGACGAGAGCGATCTCACCGATTCCAGCCAGTGGAACCTGGCGCAGCTGTACGACAACGGTCTCCTGAACGAGGGCAAATCCATCACCTGGACCGGCGACGTCGACTGGGCCGTCGACATGGGCTGGATCAACGACATCAAGGTCGGTCTGCGTTACGACGACCGCACCGCCGACAGTTACAATTTCAACAGCGGTGACGCGGCTTGTCCCGGCATTGCCACCTGCGACCCGAGCGGCGCGCAATTCCCGGGCCTGTGGGGTGCCACGACCGGTCACTTCGACAGCCAGGCCAAGGTCCTGAGCGCCTGGGCGATCCCGACGCAGAACGGCCTGCTGAAAAACAAGGCCGCGATCCGCGACGCCTGGGGCTATGCGCCAGGCGACATGAAGGACTGGACGTACACGTTCAATATTGACGAGAAAAAGACTGAAGGCTACGTGCAGGCCGACTTCCGAACCGAGACCAACTCGGGCTTCGTCGACGGGCGTTTCGGTGCCCGCTTTGTCGACCAGAGCACCGACATGAACTTCCCCGATCCGACGGGCGGTCCGAGGCTCAGCGCCAAGAACAGCAACACCGCGGTGCTGCCGAGCCTCATGGTTCGGTGGGGCATTACCGACGACCTGATGGCACGCTTCAGTTACACGGAGGTCTTCGAATTGCCCACGTTCGCGCAGCTGAATCCGTATATCAATTACGTCGCCGACGTGACGAGCATCGGTTACGGTACGGCCACCGGCGGCAACAAGGACCTGAAGCCGATCGAGTCGAAGAACTTCGACATCTCCCTCGAATGGTACTTCGCCCCCGGTAGCGTGCTGTACGGTACCTGGTTCAAGCGGGATATCACGAATGACATTTCCGACTTCCGCAACGTCGTGCAATACGACGATCCCAACGACAATCCGGACCGCGGCCTGTACGACTACGTGCTGAGCCAGCCGGACAACGTCGCCAAGTCACGGCTCGACGGCTGGGAATTCGGCCTGACGTACTTCCCGGACCTGCAGGGCTGGCTCGACGGATTGGGCCTGCAGTTCAGCTACTCACTCCTGGACTCGAGCCGGGATGTGCCCGAGACGGACGCGGCAGGCAACGTGATCGGCATCAATCATCCGCCGATCTTCGGTGTGTCGGATAACTCCTACAGCACCATTCTCGCCTACGACCGGGAGGTATTCAGCGCTCGGCTGTCGTGGACCCATCGCGACGCATTCTATGACCGCATGGAAGCGGCACTGTTCGCGAATCCGATTGCCATCTGGAAGTCGCCCGAGCAGAGCCTGGACTTCCAGGCCACGTGGCACGTGAGCGACCAGTGGACGTTGACGTTCGACGGGGTGAACCTGACGCAGCCGGTGTTCCACCAGAACTACGGCAATCACCCGAAAATTTTCAACTTCATCAACCCGTTCTACAGCCGCACGTTTGCCGTGGGTGTGAGGTACTCGATGTAACAACCGCTGCGGGTTTCCCGGTGATTCGGCGAATCGACTCGAAACCCGCACGACAACAGCAGCAAAGGCATCGGCCAGGGGCGGAACGGATGCGCCTCTGGTACGATGCCGGCCTTACCGCCTGAGTGGTGCCTGGACGCGATGCCGGCTCAGGAGCAGAACGATGACATCAGTACAGGGACTGGACGGCCAAGGGCGGCGCAAGCGCCGTCTCGGCAGCCTCACGCATCAGATCGTGCAGGACCTCGGCAAGGCCATCGTCACCGGGCAGTTTTCTGAAGACAAGTTCCCCATCGAATCGGAGATCTGCAAGCGTTACGACGCCAGCCGCAGTATCGTGCGCGAGGCGATCAAGATGCTCAATTCCAAGGGCATGCTCGTGGCGCGGCCGCGCCGCGGCACCACCGTGCGTCCCGAAAAGGAATGGAACCTCCTCGATCCGGACATCCTGTACTGGATGCTCAATCGCCGCTTCAGCCTGCAATTGCTAAAGGATTTCACGCGGGCCCGGCTGGCCATCGAACCGGCGGCGGCGGCCGAGGCAGCGCGGACCGCGACCGAGGAACAGCGGCAACTGATGCGCGACAAGCTCGTCGGCATGGAACTGGCTGCGGCCGGCAAGAACGACCCGCTGCTCGCGGACATCGATTTCCACCTGGCGATCCTCGAAGCCAGCAACAACCCGTTCTTCTACAGCATGAGCCCGATGATCGAGACGGCGCTCAGAATCTCGATCCAATATACGAATCGCAAGCTGCGCCAGCGCGTGGCGAGTTACGAGGAACACGAGACGCTGCTCGCCCCCATCCTTGCGCGCGACCCGGACGCCGCCGCGGCCGAGTCGCGAGCCGTGCTGACCCGCAACCTGGGCCTGATGGAATCCTGACGCGGCCCGTTTCGAGGAATCGCGGCTAAAGCCGCTCCTACAGGTGCCATCGTGGCCTTGTAGCAGCCGTAGGAGCGGCTTCAGCCGCGATCGGAGTACAGGCGGTAGTACGCCGCGTTCTGGCGCAGCTCCCGCTTGAACGAGCGGATGTCGGGGTCCGCGCCGATCACGACCAGCTCTACGCCGCACATCTCGGCGAAGTCCGTTAGCGCCTCGAGCGTGATGCCCTGCGTGTACACGCTGTGATGCGCGCCGCCGGCATGGATCCACGCGGCGCCGGCGACCTCCAGGTTCGGGCGCGGGACCCACAGCGCCTTGGCCACCGGCAGGTTCGGCATGTCCTGCGGCGGCTTCACGG
>JBAUVS010000178.1:0-2722 GCA_049583345.1 Woeseiaceae bacterium | reverse complement strand
GCATGCATGTCGACATACTTGAAGCTCGCAGCCATTGTGAAGCTTGCGGCAAAGATCAGTCTCGCGACGAGGATCGCTGCAGTTTTACCCATCTGGACTCCCTCCGGTTGAAAAGTGCTCGCGCCGGCCGGCGCTTTTCCTGCAGTCGATGCGGCGATGCCGGAATCGACATCCTGCTGGCAGACGAGGAAGGTGCGCCGTGTCAGGAACAGGTCTTAACAGGCAATTGGGCCAGAGTGCAAGCACAAATGGCGAACGGCCGTGTCCCGGACTATGCTTGTCTTGATACTAACCCAATAACAACAATGGGGAGGCAGTCCTTATGAACGCCAAACGCCTGGCAATAGGCAGCGTCGTCGGAGCCATCAGCCTGTACTTGCTCGGAATGCTGTTCTGGGTATACCTGTTTGCGGATTTCTTCAATGCCAATGGTGGCGGAGCCGTGGGTGTGACACGGCCCGCAATGATCCAGTGGGCGCTCGTCGTGGGTACATTGCTATATGGCGTACTCGTAACGCTGACGCTGGAGTGGCGGGGATCAAAATCGGTGGTCGGCGGGCTGATAACCGGCGCCATTGTCGGAGCGTTGCTCTGGGGCACGGGCGATTTTACGCACTACGCGCTCAATACGATGAACAATCTTGCGGCGACGGTCGCCGACACGGTACTGGAGGGCGTCCGGGGCGGGGTTACCGGCGCGATCGTCGCTTTCGTGCTGAGCAAGGTCGGCGACTAGCGGCGATTTTTCGGTCGGCCGACAGACGCACGCACGCAATGAGTGCGCCCCGATGGGGTGAGCCGGTGCCGCCGGCAAATCAATCGCGTCGGGTGCGCCATCCGCTCAAGAACGGGGTTCAAACCAGAGGTCTGATCCCATACTGCACGGCCGCGATTCGCGAATGCCGGACAAGCTTCCACGATACCGGTCTTCAATTTTCAGAATCCGGTTGCAGTCGATGACATCACCGCCGATCGAGGGACGCCTGACCTTGGTGGCGGCACTCGGCAGGCTGGGAATAGCCATATTTTGATCGGAGAGGGCGAGACTTCGCCCCCGGCGACGGGATCACATGTGAACTGATGACGGAGTCGCGATAGACTAGCTCACCAGCATGTTCAACAAGATTCTCGTTCCCCTCGACGGCTCGGAGCATTCACGCCGGGCGCTGCGCGTCGCACAACGGCTGGCCTCGGCTGAACAGGCGACGCTGTATCTGCTGAACGTGCCTGAATGGCCTCCCGCGGGGGATCTGTTGGGCAGGGCCGTCGGCGCCAGGCCCATCGGTGCGTCGCGGGAAACCGTCGAGCAGGCGGGCAGACAATTGCTGGAACACGTCGAGGAAGCCGAGGCAGCCGGGCACGGCTTGATGGAACGAACGCAGAAGAAGCTCGGCGAATCGGACGTGCACGTGGAAAACATCGTGCGCACGGGTTTGCCGGCAGACGTGATCCTCGAGGAAGCCGAACGCCTCGGCGTCGATGCGATCGTCATGGGGTCCCGAGGCCTCAGCGATCTCAAGGGGCTGCTCGTCGGCAGCGTGTCCCACAAAGTGCTGCATGCGGCGAAATGCACCGTCGTCACGGTCCACTGATCCGGCCCGATGGATCGCATCAAAACCTATCTGCGCACGCACACGAACCCCCCGGTGTTCCTGGTCTCCGGCGGTGTCGTACTCGTCGTCGTCGCGCTGGCATCGCTGTATCCGCGGCAATTCGGCGCGACGGCCAATGCGGTGCAGGACTTCATCGCGACGCGGTTCGGCTGGTTCTACGTCCTGAGCACCTTCGTGTTCCTGTTGTTCACGGTCGTCATCGCGCTGAGCCGCTGGGGACGGCTGCGCCTCGGCGACGACGATGCGACGCCGGAATACGGCACCTGGTCCTGGGTCTCGATGATGTTCACGGCGGGCATGGGTATCGGCCTCGTCTACTACGGTGTCGCCGAGCCCATCGAACATTTCAAGAACCCGCCGTTCGCGACGGCCGGCAACGCGGATGCCGCGATGCAAGCGATGAACTACACGTTCTTCCACTGGGGACTGCAGCCGTGGGCGATCTACATCGTGCTCGGCCTCGCACTGGGCTATTTCTCGTACCGGCGCGGCCTGCCCTTGAAGCCGGCGGCCGCGTTCTACCCGATCATCGGTGACGGTATCTACGGGCCCGTCGGCCACCTGATCGATATCCTGGCCGTGTTCGGCACGCTGTTCGGCCTCGCCACGTCGATCGGCCTCGGCGCGAACCAGATCGCGGCGGGCCTCAGCGACCTGTTCGGCATCCCGGACGACCTGACGTCGCAGTTGCTCGTCATCGGCGCCGTCGAGGTCGTCGCGATCACGAGCGTCATGCTCGGCGTGAACGCCGGTATCAGACGACTCTCCGTCCTCAACATGTGGCTGGCCATGGCGCTGGCCGCCTTCGTGTTCCTCGTCGGGCCCACGTTGTACCTGCTCGGCGCGATGATGACCGATACGGGTTACTACCTGCAGCATCTCGTGCAGACCAGCCTGAACCTGTTCACGAACCCGAAAGGAATCGAGTTCCAGAAAGCCTGGACGCTGTTCTACTGGGGCTGGTGGATCTCGTGGTCGCCTTTCGTCGGCATGTTCATCGCCCGCATCTCGTACGGTTACACGATACGCCAGTTCATATGGGGCACGCTGCTGATCCCGACGGGGGCGTCGATCGTCTGGTTCGTGATCTTCGGCCAGACGGCGCTGCA
>JBAUVS010000177.1:0-12376 GCA_049583345.1 Woeseiaceae bacterium | reverse complement strand
GTCGGCAAGCCGGCCGCCGAGATCAGCGCGCCGAGCCGCGCGATGTCGGCCGGCGGCAGACCGCTGAACCGCGCCGCCATCACCATGCCCGCGGCTACGGCCTCGCCGTGCAACCACTCGCCGTACCCAAGGCAGTGCTCGATCGCATGGCCGAACGTATGTCCGAAATTCAGGAGCGCGCGTCGGCCCGTCTCGCGCTCGTCCTCGGCGACGACCTGTGCCTTGATCTCGCAGCACCGGCGGATCGCGTGCGCGAGCACATCGGGGTCCCGCTGCCTGAGTGCCCCGACATTGCCCTCGAGCCAGCCGAAAAAGGCGGCGTCGGCAATTGCCGCATGCTTGATGACTTCGGCGAGTCCGGCACTCAGTTCGCGGTCCGGCAGCGTCCCGAGCGTGTCCGTGTCGATCAGCACGACGCGGGGTTGATGGAACGCACCGATGAGGTTCTTGCCGCCGCTGTGATTCACGCCCGTCTTGCCGCCCACCGAGGAGTCGACCTGCGCCAGCAGCGTCGTCGGTACCTGTATCAACGCCACACCGCGCATGTAACAGGCCGCCGCGAACCCGGCGATGTCGCCGATCACGCCGCCGCCGAGCGCGATGACCGTCGTATCCCGGCTCGCCCGCGCCGCAACCAGGCTGTCGAGCACACCGGAGACCGTCTCCAGGGTCTTCCAGGCCTCGCCATCCGGCAGGCTGACCGCCTGCACGGAGCGGCCGCCGAGGTCCTCCCGCAAGCGCTCCAGGTACAGCGGCGCTACCGTCTCGTTGCTGACGACCAGGCACGCGTCGCCGGCCAGGTGTCCGCCGAGGTCGTAGCCGCCCCCGAGCAGCGCATTACCAATCACGATCGGGTAGCTGCGCTCGCCGAGCTCGACGTCGATGCGGCAATTCACGGGCATCGCGCTAGGTTACCGCAAGCGTCCACCGGCCGGTTAGTCACACGGGCCGGCGGAGGGGCGGCCGACTCCGCCGTTACCGGCTTCGCGGCCATCCCCACCGCCGTCCCCTATTGGGTTTCGGGGTACGTGCGACCGAAGACCGGAGGCTGCGGCGGGCGGGGTATCTCTGGAACGAAGTAAAGCGCAGCGCAGCGAGCTCCCGTCAAGCGGGATCGAGACATGAGTGGAAGAGATGCCTCGTCCGCCGTCGCGTGCGACGAAACTTACAGGCGTTCGAGGATCTCGTTGGCGACGGCGCGGACCTTGCGGCCGTCCGTCGATACGATCAGGTCGGCGACCTCGCGGTACATCGCGTCCCGCGTCGCCATGAGGTCTTCCAGGATCTGGCGCTTGTCGCCGTTCTCGAGCAGCGGACGGGTCCGGCCCCTGCGGGTCCGGGCAAGTTGCTGGTCGACGGTCGTGTGCAGGTAGATGACGAAGCCGCGGGACCCGAGGTGGCTGCGATTGTCCGGGTCGACTATCGCGCCGCCGCCGGTCGCGAGGACGATACCTTCCATCTTCGTCAGATCGTCGATGACCTTCGCCTCGCGTTTACGGAAACCTTCCTCGCCTTCCTTTTCGAAGATGAAGGGGATATCGACCCCGGTGCGGGATTCGATCTCTTCGTCGCTGTCGAGGAACGCGAGATGCAACATGCGGGCGAGCTGTCGGCCGACCGCGGACTTGCCCGCACCCATCGGCCCGACGAGAAACAGGTTCTGCGGATGTCTCATCCCGTAACGGTATCAAAAGAAAGCCAACCCTCGGGTTGGCTTTCGTCGAGATTTTGTCGTGCTTTCTTAATAGACCTTCGAACCTTCCTCGAGGATTCTCGGCGTCACGAAGATCAGCAGCTCCGCCTTGTTGTCGACACGCTGTTTGCTCTTGAACAGGTTGCCGACGACGGGGACATCACCCAGCAGCGGGACCTTCTTGATCGTCTCGCGGCGCTCCGTCTCGTAGATACCGCCGAGGACGACGGTCTGCCCGTCGGCCACCAGTACCTGTGTCTGGACGTTACGTGTGTCGATACTCGGCACCGTGCCACCAAGACCGCCTGTAGAGATGATGTCGCCGACGTTGTCCTTGTGGACCTGTAGATCCATGATGATGTTGTTGTCCGGCGTGATCTGTGGCGTGACCGTAAGGCTCAGCACGGCCTTCTTGAACTGCACCGTCGTGGCGCCGGAAGACGCGGACTGCTGATAGGGAATCTCGACGCCCTGCTCGATGCTGGCCTCCTTCTGATTGGCCGTGATCACGCGCGGTGTCGAGACGATTTCGCCACGTCCCTCGGCCTCCAGGGCCGTGAGTTCGAGGTCGACGAGGATGTCGCTCTTCAGGAGCGCCAGCGAGAATCGCCCGGCAGGATCCGCGATCGGCAGGTTCACGTTGTAGCGGTCGGTCAAGTCCGGGAACTCGATCCGCGTGTTGCCGGTCGGGTCATTGGCCGCATCCAGTATCGAGGCGAGGTAGTTGTTGGAGCCGGCACCGGTGCCGCTCGTGACCACCAGGTCGCGAGGCCCGATGTTGTTGCTCGTTATGCCGAGCCGCACACCGAGGTCGCGGCTGAAGTCGTCGTTGACGACGACGATGCGCGTCTCGATCAGAACCTGCTTGATCGGGATATCCAGGGTCGTCACCATGCGGCGGATGTCCTGCAGCCGCTCGGCAGTATCCTGGACCAGCAGCGTGTTCGTGCGCTCGTCGACCGCGATGCTGCCGCGCTCGGAGAGCATGGCATTCCCGCTCTTGCCGGAACCGCCGCCGGTACCGCTGATCAGCTTGGCGAGGTCGGACGCCTTGGCATAGTTGACCTGCAGGAATTCCGAGTACATCGGTTCGAGCTCGGATATGGCCTGTTTCGCTTCCAGATCGGCCGTCTCGCGTGCGGCGATCTCTTCGGCGGGGGCGACGATGATCACGTTGCCGTTCTGCCGCATGTCGAGACCCTTCGTCGTCATGACGATATCGAGGGCCTGATCCCAGGGGACGTTACGCAGACGCAGAGTCACGTTACCCTGTACGGTGTCGGAGACGACGATGTTCTTGCCCGAGGTCTCGGCGAGCAACTGGAGTACGGCCCGCGTCTCGATATCCTGGAAGTTCAGCGTGAGGCGTTGACCCTCGTATTCCTTGGTCTCGGAGTACAGGCTCGAGCCTTCCTTCGTCTTTTCCGCCACCGGGTTCACTTCGATCGTGAACTCGTTGTCGGACTGGTAGGCGAGCTGATCGTACTTGCCTTCCGCGGAAATCACGATCCGCGTATCCGAATTGGTCCGCAAGGCATCTACGGTCGTGACCGGCGTGGCGAAATCGGTCACGTCCAGGCGCCGCATCAGCTCCGCCGGCAGTGAGGTGCCCTTGAAGACTGCAACGACACGGCCGCCTTCCTGGCGGATATCGACAGGTGTCGACGGATCCGTAAGATCGATCACGACCCGGCCGCCGCCGTCACGCGTACGCCGGAAATCGATGCTCGAGATAGCCCGGCCGCTGGCGCTTGCAGAGCTCGTCGGAGTCGAGGGCGTCGAACTCGCAAACTCGGTGTTCGTCGGGCTGTAATTCTGACCGTCGCCCAGGGTGACCGTCACGATATTGCCGCTGGCTTTCGTCTCGTACGCCACCATCTGGTCGAGGTTGAGGACCACGCGTGTACGGCCGTTGGCCTCGGCGGTCAGGATCGTGTCCAGCGGACCGAGATTGACGTCACGGCGTCGCGCGGTCAGCCCCAGCGACGTATCCGGGAGGTCCAGGGCGATCCGGGCCGGATTGTCGATCGTGAACGCGAGTGGCTCGGGGGCCGTTCCGCTCATGACCAGCTTAAGCTGGACGCGCTGACCCGGCAGACTCTGTACCTGAATGTCCTGTAGCCGGTTGCCTTCCTGCGCGCTCGCAATGGACCCCACCAGCATCAGCAAGGCGATCTGTGCCATCGCGACGAGCTTGCGCACCGATCGGTGTCCGGCCGTCTGTTTGATATTGAGCATCATTCCAATTACTCCCAGTTCCATTCAGGCATCAGTCCGAGAGACTTATCGCTGCGTCTCTTTCTATGTAGCCGCCGATCCCGTCAGAAATAATTTCGACAAGTTGAATTTCGGATTCACTGATTTTTGTGATTCGACCGTCGTTCTGACCCATGTAGTTTCCTGGAACGACGCGGTGTATCAAACCGTCCGATGTCTGCACGAGGCCGTACGTCGTGCCGCCCATGGCCAGGGTGCCGACCATATGGAGCGTGTCGAGCGGGAAGCTCTCGAGGAATTCACGGCTTCGATCGGTATCCGGACGGATGCCGTTGCCTGCCCCACCGGCAGCCTGCGGCGTGTCCGGTACGAATGGCGAGCGGATGCCGTCCCGGTCCGCCGTGTACGTGAACGATTCGTACGGCGTGATCTCCGGCAACGGTTCGATGCGACCGCCGGGGCGCGCCTTCACCTGGTTGATGTACTGGTCGAGGTCGTCCATGTCGCTCCCGCAGGCGGACAGTCCTGCCGCCGCCAGCAACACGATCAGACCGTATCGGACTGTGAGAGAAGCATTCATTTCTGTTTCGCCTCCTCATCCAGATAACGATAGGTCTGCGCAGTGACTTCGATACTCAACTGATCGTAATTCTCCGAACCCTTGTTTGACTTCTCCGGAGTGATAGTGATGTTGTGCAGCGTGACGATGCGCGGTAAAGCTGCGACGCCACTGACGAAATTCGCGATCTCGTGGAAGCCCCCCGTCAGGCGGATCTTGATCGGCTTCTCCGCATAGAAATCCTTCGGGATCTCCGGCTGGGGCTGGAACAAGCGTTCCTGCAGCCCCGCAGCCAGGCCGGTCTGGGAGATATCGACAATCAGGCTGGGGATCTCGGTTTCGCCCGGGAGCTGACGGAGCATCGTGCCGAAGGACTGCTCGATCTGCGCGAGCTGTGCCTTGTATGCATCGTAGTTCGCCGCCTTCTTCTGCTTGTTCTCGAACACCTGCTTGAGATTCTGTTCCTCTGCCTCTGCCCGAGCCAGCAGCGGTGCCTTGTCCTTGATGATGAAGAACCACACCCCGACGACGATGACGACGACGAATACGATCGCGATGACCGCGGCACGGAAAACCAGCGGCCAGCGCCCAACGTCATTGACATCGAGACTCTTGAGCTCGTCTACGAGGTTCATGACGTTTCCTCCGAGTCATCCGAGCCCTTGTGTACCTGTTTCATATACACGACGAACTCCGCCTGCCTCGACGCGCCCGATTGCTTCGTCTCGACATGATCGACTTCAGGGTCCGTCAGCCACTCGGACGCGTCTATCTGCCGCATGAATGCCGACACGCGCGTGCTCGACTGTGCGACGCCGCGCACCTCGACGCGTGACCCGGTCTGCTTGATCCCCGTCAGATACACGCCTTCGGGGAGCCGCCGCGCAATCTCGTCGAACAGATGCACGATTTCCGGCCGGCTCTTCTGAAGTTGTTCGATGATCTCCATGCGCGCCAGCAACCGTTCCTTCTGTCGCTCGAGACCGTCGATCTCCTCGATGCTCTTCTGCAGGACGGCGATCTCGTCGGTCAGGCGTTTGTTGCGTGCCTGCTGATTGTCGATCATGTGGCCGTACGCGAGGATCGTCAGCAGCACCACGCCGACGCCCGCGACCACGCCGCCGGCCAGCGCGATACCGAAGTCTCGCTGGCGTTTCTTGCGCTCGGCCTCGCGCCAGGGAAGTAGGTTGATACGTGGCATCAGTCAAAGCTCCTGAGTGCGAGCCCGCAGGCGGTCAGAAGTGCCGTCGCATCTTTGTGTACACCCTGCGACTTGGCTTTCGACGAAATCTTCATCTGCCCCAGCGGATCACCGATCTCGGTCGGGATTCCGACGCGGCTGGAAATGACGTCGGCTATGCCTGGAATATTAGCGCAACCGCCGCATACCAGGATCATGTCGGGCTGCTCGCGGCCGCCGCCGGAGGCCAGGTAGAATTGCAAGGAGCGGCTGACCTGCTGCGTCATGTCGTCGATGAACGGTTCGAGGACCTCCGGCTGGTAGTTGCTCGGCAAGCCACCCTGCTTCTTGGCGCGGCCGGCGTCCTCCATCGAGAGGCCGTAGGTGCGCATGATTTCCTCGGTCAGTTGCTGGCCGCCGAAGTTGAAGTCGCGCGTGTAGATGACGCGCAGATCCTGGAGGACGCTGAACGTCGTGCTGCTCGCGCCGATGTCGACCACCGCGACGGACTGACCCATGCCACCGTCCGGAATCTGGTGGCTCAGCAGCTGACAGGCATTCTCGAGCGCGAAGGCTTCGACGTCGACGACTTGTGCCAGCAGACCGGCGGCCGCTACCGCTGCCTGCCGCTGTTCGACGTTGTCGGTTCGCGTGGCAACGAGCAGGACGTCCATCAGCTCGGGGTCCTTCTCGTTGGGGCCGACGATCTCGTAGTCGAAGCTGACCTCTTCCATCGGGAACGGGATGTACTGGTCCGCCTGGATCTCGACCTGGCCTTCGAGATCCCTCTCGGAAAGACTCGAGGGCATCTGGATGACTTTCGTGATGGCCGCATCGCCACTGATCGCGACGGCAACATCCGTTGCCTTTGCGCCAGCCCGTTTGACGGCACGCCTGATCGCCTCACCGACGGCCTTGGCATCGACTATCGCCTTTTCACTGACCGAGCTCGGTGGTGTGGGCTCCGCTGCATAGGACTCAACGCGATATCGCTTTCCACTCTGTGAAAGCTCAATGAGCTTGACCGAGGAGGTCGTGATATCGAGGCCCAACAGCGGCTGGGATTTTTTACCGAAGAGCACGTATTTTTCCTTCTAGGTCGGTAAGTTGCGAGCCAATTGTAGTCTGGGTCTTAGAAAATCGATTTAACTATATATCAACAAAATGTTAAATAAAACGTGACTTTGTTCACGATCCAGCGATCCGTATGGTAAGCCCCCGCCCGACCTTATTCCGTGAACTGGTTGGCGCCCTCGTGCGCATCGCCGGTGCGGCGCCGTCCCGTCTCGTTGCGGGTTCCGGCGCTCCCTCTTATTATCGTCCGCTCGCTGCTTGGGATCACGGGCCGAATGCCCGTAAATCGCCATTTTCCCTGCACCTGGCCGACAGTATGACACCCGTTAATGAAGGGAGCGAATGACCCCGCGCGGCAAGGCTTTCCGCGCGCTGTGACGACTCATGCCGAATCCTGACCAAAGACGAGAAAACCCGGGCTCCAGGGCACGCCGCGGCTGGCTCCGGTGGCTGATCCTGGCCCTGGGCCTCGCCGCCGCGGCCGGGATCGGCGGCGTGGCCGCGGTCATCGGGGCCTATTATTATGTCGAGCCCGGCCTGCCGGCGGCCCGGACGATCCGCGATATCCCGCTGCAGATACCGCTTCGGATCTTCAGCCGCGACGGCCGGCTGATCTCCGAGATCGGCGAGCGCCGCCGCATCCTCGTCACCTTCGACGAGGTCCCGAAATACGTCGTCGATGCCTTCGTCGCCGCCGAGGACCAGCGCTTCTGGGTACACCCCGGGATCGACTACCGCGGCGTCCTCCGGGCCCTGTTCGAGCTGGTTACGACCGGCAGCATCGAGAGCGGCGGCAGTACCCTGACGCAGCAGCTCGCGCGCAGTTATTTCCTCAACCTGGAGCAGACGGCGGCGCGCAAGTTCAGGGAAGCCTCGCTCGCCGTGCGCATCGAGAAGGAATTCACCAAGCAACAGATCATGGCGCTGTTCCTCAACAAGATGTTCTTCGGCCAGCGGGCGTACGGCGTCGCGGCGGCGGCCCGCGTGTATTTCAACAAGGACCTGGCCGACATCAACATCGCCGAGGCGGCGACCCTGGCCGGCGTTCTCCCGGCCCCGTCCAGCTACAACCCCGTGCGCAGCGCGGCGAACGCGAAGATGCGGCGCAGCTATGTGCTCGGCCGCATGCTGAGGCTGCACTATATCGACCGGGCACAATACGACGATGCCATGGGCTTCCCCATGGAGTCCCGCCTGCACGGTGCGGCCGTCGAGCTCAACGCGCCGTATGTTGCGGAGATGGTCCGCCGGGAGATGCTGAACCGCTACGGAGCGGACACGTACACCGCGGGCTACGAGGTCGTGACCACGCTCGATTCCAGGCTGCAAAAAGCCGCGAATTACGCGATGCGCGACGGTTTGCTGCAGTTCACCCGCCGCCGCGGGTATCACGGGCCGCTCGGCAAAGTGCAACTGACGCCCGAGATCCTCGCCCAGCCCTTCGACGACTGGCCCGTCGAGATCCGCCAGACGCTCGAACAGTACGCGCCGGATTTCCTCTCGGTTGGTCTGGTGACTGAGCTCGATACCGAAAACAACAGCGCGACGTTCGTGACGCGCGATGGTACCCGCGGCAGGCTGCCCTGGTCCGGCATGAGCTGGGCGAAACCGTTCATCGATCCCGTGACGACCGGGCCGGCGCCGGAGACGGTCGGCGACGTCCTCGCCGTGGGCGACGTTATCCTGGTCATGCCCACGACGGCCGGCTCCTGGGCACTGGCCCAGATCCCCCAGGCGCAATCCGCCGTCGTCTCCCTCGATCCCGACGACGGCGCGATCACTGCGTTGGTCGGCGGGTTCGACTTCGCGACCAGCAAGTTCAACCGCGTGACGCAGGCACATCGCCAGCCCGGCTCTTCTTTCAAACCCTTCATCTATTCCGCCGCCCTCGAGCAGGGCAATACCGCGGCCACGGTCATCCTCGATGCACCGATCGTGATCAATTCCTCGGAGCTCGAGGCCGTGTGGCGGCCGTTGAATTACAGCGGTCGCTTCCATGGACCCACGCGCCTGCGGGATGCGATCGTCGAATCGCTGAACCTCGTCTCGGTACGGCTGTTGCTGTTCCACACGGGTATCGGCAATGCGGTGAAGCATATCGCCAGGTTCGGGTTCGGTGACGCCGCATTGCCGCACAACGGTTCGCTCGCCCTCGGCGGCGGCGTAGCCTCGCCGCTCGACATGGCTCAGGGCATCTCGACTTTCGCCAACGGCGGTTATGCCATCAAGCCGTACGTCATCGACGCGATCTTCGGCCCGGAAGGCCAGACTCTGTACAGGGCCGACCCGGACGTCGTCTGTGAGCCCTGCGAGACCGATCCCGAACAGCAGGCGACGGACGACAAGTCGGCCAAACCGTTCCCGCTCGACCAGATGGCCGACGTCGCCGAGCAATATCGTCCCGACGCCAGGACCGACCCGGAGCTGTTTGCCGACGTCAAGGCCGCGCCGCGCGTCATCTCCGCCCAAAACGCCTACATCATCCAGGACCTGATGCGGGACGTCATCCGCCGCGGCACCGGCCGCAGGGCCATGCAGCTGGGTCGCAAGGACCTGTCAGGCAAGACCGGTACATCGAACGATTTCCGTGATACCTGGTTCGTGGGCTACAACCGCGATCTCGTGGCAGTCACCTGGGTCGGCTACGACGACTTCACCTCGCTCGGCTCGGGCGAGCAGGGCTCGCGGACCGCGCTGCCGGTCTGGATCGACTTCATGCGCATCGCACTGCGCGGCGCACCGGAACACCAGATGCCGATGCCTCCCGGCATCGTCAGCGTGCTCATCGACCGCGACTCGGGGTGCCCGGCTCACGCCGGCCAGAAAAACACCGTCTTCGAGATCTTCCGCGAAGGCCACGTACCCAAGTGTGACGCGAGCGAGGGGCTCCCGGACATCTTCAATGACGCCGGGAGCACCGACTCGTCCGACGACGACGAAAAACAGCCCGAGTCGCTGTTCTGATCCCGTGCCCAGACGAAAGACAAACGGTGACGATCGCGCCCGGCGCATGCTCGCCCAGGAGGCGGCCCGCATCATCGTCGATCACGGGATACGCGACTATCGGGTGGCGAAGGTCAAGGCCGCCGAACGGCTCGGCCTCCACGCGCGCGGCGCACTGCCCGGCAACGCCGAGATCGAGCGCGCCGTCGGCGAACATCTTGAACTCTTCGGTCGCGAGTCGCACGGCGATTTCCTGCGCCTGATGCGGCAGGCGGCGTTGTCCGCCATGGAACTCCTGTCGCCGTTCACGCCGCGGCTCGTCGGCCCCGTGTTGAACGGCACGGCCGATACGCACTCGGCGATCAATCTGCACGTATTCGCGGACAGCGCCGAGGCGGTCGCCTGCGCGCTGGCCGACTCGGGCCTCGCATACCGCTCGTTCGAACGCCGCCTGCAGAGCCGGCGCGGCCAGGCGGAAACCTTTGCCGGCTTCCAGTTCATGCGCGAGGACGCGCCGATCGAGGCCACCGTGTTTCCCGTCGACGGCATCCGCCAGGCACCGATTTCTCCGATCGACGGCCGCCCGATGCGCCGGGCCGACGCCAGGGCCGTCCGCGCCCTGCTGGTCGAGGCGTGATACACGGAGGCGCGGGGCGCCACGCTAGGGCGAGTCATTGCGAGCGAAGCGAAGCAATCCAGCGTGGATTGCTTCGTCGCTCCGCTTCCCGCAATGACGAGGCAGAGGCGGCCGGCCCCCACCATCGGGTGTGAATTACCGTTTGTCGATCGGGATGTAATCGCGCTTGGTGGCGCCGGTATAGAGCTGGCGGGGACGGGCGATCTTCATCGAAGGACTGGCGATCATTTCGCGCCAGTGCGCGGTCCAGCCGACGCAGCGGCCGATCGCGAACATCACCGTGAACATAGAGGTCGGGATGCCTAACGCGCGATAGATGATGCCGGAATAGAAGTCGACGTTGGGGTACAGCTTCTTCTCGATGAAGTACTCGTCCTCCAGAGCGATCTTCTCGAGTTCCAGCGCCAGGTCGAACAGCGGCGTGTCAGCGCGTCCGAGCCGGGCGAGCACCTTGTGTGCCATCTCGCGGATGATCGTCGCGCGCGGATCGAAGTTCTTGTAGACGCGGTGACCGAAGCCCATCAGCCGGAACGGATCGTTGCGGTCCTTGGCGCGGGCCACGAATTTCGGGATGCGGCTCGCATCGCCGATCTGCTCCAGCATCTTGAGAACCGCTTCGTTGGCGCCGCCATGCGCGGGACCCCACAACGCTGAGATTCCCGCGGCGATCGCAGAGTAGGGGTTGGCGCCGGAACTGCCGGCCATGCGCACCGTCGAGGTGGAGCAGTTTTGCTCGTGGTCGGCGTGCAGTATGAACAGCAGATCGAGTGCCTCGGCGGCAATCGGATCGATCTCGTACGGCTCCGCCGGCACGGCGAACAGCATGTGCAGGAGGTTCTCGCAATACTGCAGATCGTTGCGCGGGTAGATGAAGGGCTGCCCGGTATTGAGCTTGAATGCCGCCGCCGCGATTGTCGGCAGCTTGGCCAGGATCCGGTGGGCGAAGATGTCGCGGTGCTCGGGATCCGCCGAGTTCATGGTGTCGTGGTAGTAGGCCGACATGGAGCCGACGACGGCCGATAGCATTGCCATCGGGTGCGCGTCGTACCGGAATCCCTTGAAGAACTGCAGCATGCCCTCGTTGAGCATCGTGTGCGTACGGATCGTGTGGTCGAACTTGTCGAGCTCCTCGGCGGTCGGCAGCTCGCCATTCAAGAGCAGGTAACAGACTTCGACGAAGGTGGAATGCTCCGCGAGCTGCTCGACCGGGTAGCCCCGGTACATCAGGACGCCCTTCTCGCCATCGATGTAGGTGATCGACGAACTGCAGCTGCCGGTCGCGACGAACCCGGGGTCGTAGGTGAAAGCACCCTGCTCCTTGTACAGCGCGGCGATGTCTATGCCGTCAGGTCCGAGCGTGCCTTTGCATATCGGCAGCTCCGATTCGGTGCCGGTGGGGCCTACCAGGCGAAATGCTTCCTTGGTCATCGTCCGTCCTCGAGCTATTCCAGGGTCCACTCTGCCGCACGAGCATAGCAGAGCACCGCCGGGGCCGGCGGTCTCGGATATCACTTAGAGACGGGCTGCGGACCGCAGTTCGGGCGAGCCTCGAGCCCCTAGCTCATGCCGTACTTGCGGCGGAACTTGTCCACGCGTCCGCCGGTGTCGACGATTTTCTGCTTGCCCGTGTAGAACGGATGGCAGGAAGAGCAGACCTCGATCGTCAGGTCCTCGCCGAGCGTCGAACGCGTCGTGAATTCGTTGCCGCAACTACAGGTTACCTTGATTTCGCCGTAGTTGGGGTGGATGTCGGCTTTCATGTCATGCTCTCCGCGGCACGTGAGCGTGCGAAAAGGCGGCGTAATATATAGCGAAGTGCAGGGACTCGCAAGCACGCCTCCCGCGAGCCCTGCTTTATCCACAGAAGCTGTGGATAAGTCTGTGGAAGAAAATTGAGTGTGTGGGCTAAGGTGCGGATTTTCAAGCACCCTTGTCAATATGACTATTTTGTGTCCAGTTTAATAAAGTTAGTAAAAACAACTACTTAAAGGGCATTCAAAATACTCAGAGTGAATTTGAGGCCCTCTCGCCCTGAAAAACCAAGCCTCCGCGACCCGCTGTGCATAATGCGCC
>JBAUVS010000176.1:0-9509 GCA_049583345.1 Woeseiaceae bacterium | reverse complement strand
ACTGCCCGCGCCGACACTCGTCTACAGTTCTCGCAGCGCGTGGCGTCGCGTCGCGTCCCGGCTGTGGGTGCCCCTGTTCCTGCGCTGGAACCGGAACCGGCCGCTGCTCCGCCTCGCCGTGCACCCGGTGGATCTCGATCATCCTGCCGTCGAGGCGCAGCTCTATGCCGTCCTCGAGTCCGCGCTCGAGGCACGGACCGCAATCACCTACCGAGACCTGATACCGGAAGCGGCACGCAAACCGCTCGCCCTGGCCACCGGCTGAGATGACCGACATCGCCGCGACGCCGCGCCCGCGCTTCGGGCGATACCTGAGGCTCGGCCTGCAGGGTGCCGTGCTCTGCGTGCTGGCGTCGGTGCTGGTCCTCTATTTCACCGTGAAGCCGGAGACCTGGAGCTATCTGTCGGACTTCGACCGGCGCTTCGCACCGGTGGTCCTCGGGGCCGTGCTTGTCGCCTGGTTGTGCAACGGCGGCCGGATCTACGTGAACGCGCGAGCACTCGGTCATCGACTCAGCTACCTCCAGTCCGTCTGCGTGTCCCTGTCCATGGAATTCGGGATCGCCGCCTCGCCGGCCGGGATGGGCGGCGCCGCGATCCGACTGTACTTGCTGAAGCAGGCCCGAATCCCGCTCACGACGGGCGCGTCCATGATGACGGCGGATGCCGCGGTCGATCTGATGTTCTTCGGCATCCTCACGCCGATCGCGGTGTATTTCCTTTTTCGCGACAAGGATCTTGCCGGGCTCCTGGCCGCGTTCTCCGCCGCGCATCTTGCGATCGCTGCAATCCTCGTATTCGGCGGCGCCGTCGTCGTCGTGCTGTTCTTCCAGTCCGGGATGTGGGCGCGCGTAATCCATGCCATCGCGCACGCTACCCCGTTCGGCCGTCGCCGCCGGTGGCCCGGGCGTTTCCGCGCCTTCCGTTCCGAACTGCGGCGATCGCTGCGCCGCAGCTGGCTCATCACGCGATTCCTGTTTCGCAAGCGGCGCTGGGCCCTGCTCGCCAATTTCGGGCTCGCCAGCGTGCAGTGGCTATGCCGCTACGGCGTGCTCCCGCTGATCCTGCTCGCGTTCGGCACACCCCAGAATCCGTTCCCCCTGGTCGTGATCCAGGGACTGCTGTTCCTGTTCGCAATGGTCCTGTTCCTGCCGGGCGGCGGCGGCGGCGTCGAAGTCGCCACGGCGCTCATTCTCGGCTACTTCGTGCCGCTGCCGATGGTGGGTATCGTGCTCCTGTTCTGGCGCTTCGCGACCTATCACCTGTACCTGCTCGGCGGCGGCGCGACCTTCTTCTACGTCAGCGGCCATCTCGACCGGATCTTTCCGCCGAATTACCAGAACCAGCCCGGGCCCGTGTAGATGTACAACACCAGTCCGTCGTGATCGGACGATCGGAGGTACGTCGTGTCGTCGTTGATCAGGTCTTCGGGTGCATCGGCGTTACCGCGCGCGTACTGCATGCCGCGGATACGCGAGTCAAGGGAATGCGTCGTCAGCGCGTGGTCGAGTACTTGCGCGTTGCCGTCGAAGACGAACGAGTACCGCTGTGAAGGCGGAAGCGACAGGACCTGGTCCGCCAGGTCGGGCTGCACGAGGTCCTCGCCCGAGAGCAGGCTCGCGGCCGGATCGAAGTCGCCGCGGATCGTGCCGACGGCATCGACGTAGCCGTCGCTGAACTCGTAGGCGTTGAAGTCGCCCACGACGACCAGTTTGCCCCTGCCGTGTTTGCCCTGAATTGCCTGTACCTTCTGCGCAATCGATTCGGCCTGCGCGAGCCGCTTGAGTTGCACGCGTTCGGTCTCGATGCCACCGAGGGAGCGGTTGTGCACGACCATCACGTGGATCGGCGTCAATCCGGCCCAGCCCGTCAGCAACAGCGGCGGCCTGTCGTGTAACAGGTCCTCGCTGCCGTCCTCCGGATTGATATATGTCTCGTCTGCGCCGAGCTGCTGGATGCTGAATACCAGCACCCGCCAGCGACGAACGAGGAACCCGACATCGATGCCGCCGATATCGTTGCCCTCGATGACCGTCGCATCGTATTGCGCCCACGGGTCGAGCGCATTGATCGCGTCCGCGAGATCCTGCAGTACCTTCTGGCTCTCGACTTCCTGCACGCCGAGGATATCCGGCGCCTTCATGTCGTAGACAATGTAGCGTGCGAACTTTTGCAGGCGCCGCTGGTATTCCCCGGTGGAAACGACCGTGTCGTCGGTCGGCTCGCCCATCGCATCCGTGCCGGCCGGATCATCGATGTCATCGAACAGCCGGTAGAGGTTGAGGCTTCCCACCGTGGTCTCGAACAGATGCCTTTGACGTACCGGCCGCGGAATCGTCGATTGCTGGACATACAGGCTCGTGGGCCAGAGTTCGTAGTCGCCGAATTCGAAACCGACGATGCCCGTCGCGGAGAACGACGAACCCGCGGGGATGCTGCGGTTGTCGAGCCCCAGTCTGTCCGGATCGAGCTCGAATACCTCGGGATTACCGTCCCAGACGGGCAGCCCGGCCATGCCGGGATACTCGAGTCCGGGCTCCCGGAACGTGCGTGCCGGCGCGGCGGTGATGAACACCTCGGCGACCGGGTCGCTGGAAAAGTACTGGTTCGGCCCTGTCACCGTGCCGTCCGGCACGACGACGTACATGCCCTCGTAGCACTCGAATTCGATGGCACAGGACGGGTTGGCGGGATCCGGACTCGGCGTCTGCGCGTCGAAGACGATCGGCGCCGGAAGCGGCAGCCCGGCACTGGTGATCGTCACGGTCGGGTCGCCCGAGAACTCGGTAAGCCCGAAATACTCCGTCACGGCCCCCGTCACGTTCACCAGGTCGCCGACCGACACGGTCGGCGTGCTGCCGGTAAAAACGAAAATGCCGTTCGAGGTATTCACGTCGGCATCGGCGCGTTCGTCCGGTGTCTGCATCGCAAATCCGTCCGGGCCGACCGCCGTGACGATGTTGCCTTCGGTGATCACGTTCTGATCGGCGAATGGCGAAGCGTCGCCAGCACCCTGGATCTCGTAAATTTCGTACGGGCCGACGGGCGGCGCCGGATTCATGCAGCCGGAGCTGGCGTCCGAATTCGGTTCCCCCGGCGTCGCGCAGCGCAGGCTCAGGTCGAGGTTGTTCCGGTCGGTGTCCACGCCGTCCGGATAGCGCGAGATGCCGACGAACGGTATCGAGCCCGAGTCCTCGAGACCGCTGCCGCTGCCTTCGACATACGACGGTACGTCTCCTTCGTAGCTGACCGCATCGATGACGGTACCGTCACGCAGGATCGCTGCCGCATCGGGCGAGCCGTTCTGTATGAGATTGGTGTCCGGGCTGACGTCGAGATCACAATGCGGCGTCGATGCCGGATTCGCACAGATCACGAAGAACGCGCCCGGAGCCAGGGCTGCGTCCGGCAGTACGAATGTCGCGTAAGGCATGTCGTTGCTGCCGTTGATCAGCTGCACGGTGACGCCGGCCAATGCGACTTCTTCGGCGCTGACGTTCTCGAGCTCGATGAATTCGGACGTGTCGGTGCCCGGCTGATCGTAGTCGATCTCGTTGATGACCAGCGGCGCATTGCTCGGCTCGCCGTCACCGCCGCCGGTCGCGCATGGATCGATCCCGTCACCAGCGCCACCGTCGCCGAAAGTCTGGCCGGTATTGACTGCACAGAACGTGTTCGGTTGCGGCGCCGCCCAGGTGAAGTCGGTGTACGTGCTGCCGGTCCCCGTGAGCTGCAGCGAATCGCCGACCGCGGTCGAGCTCCCTTCTTCGACGCCGATGTCCGTACTGATCAGTCCGAGCGCCGGGCCGTCGGTCGCCGTGATCTCGCCTTCGTAGCTCAGGAACTGGACGACCGTGCCGGTGTCGTCGACGAGTGCGGCGCCGTCCGGTGAACCGTTCTGCAGGCCGCTGACCTCGACCACCGTCGTACCGAAGCCGCCCTGCTGGTTCGTGAGCACGCCGGACAGAACCTGCGTGCCATAGACGCCGCCGCCGTTGCCGTTGTAAAGCGCAATCGACCAGCCCGTGAGGTCCGTGCCGGCGACCCCGGCGACTTCGATCGCCTCGCCCGTGTCGGTGCCCGAGTTGTCGTAGTGAATCTCGTTGATGAACACCTGCGCGGCGGCGGGTTGGGCAAATCCGGCTACCAGGGCGGCGATCAAAAGGAGGGGCAGGCGGCGGGCGCGGTCGGTCATGGCGGAACTCCTCGGGGCAAGCGGAACCGGCGGCGGGTCGGTATACAGGCCGCTCAGCGTCGTTTGTCGTATACGAACAATATTAGACGAGGTTCATGAAGTTTTCGCGACGCCGCTCAATCCGATTTCCGCCTGACCGTCACGGGATCGCCCTTGTAGACAATCTTCGTGTCGGGTTTGGCGTCGAAATTGGCTGCATCCGCGGACGGCCCGTCGATCCAGCGCACGCCGATCTCGCGCGTCGCGGCCATGCCGTCGAAGCCGCCGATGCGCGCGCCGATCAGCAGCGTGCCGCCGGATTCGTCGTAGCGGATCGGGATGCGCGCGTAGCGCCCGTCCTCGTAGTCGTAGCTGACACCATCGTCCTCGTAGATCTCGAAACTGCCGTCCGCTCCCGTGTAGACGCTGAGCGTCAGCGGTGCATTGAGGCTCTCGGCCGTGTTCTGGATCGCCGGGCCCGTCGGGACGATCGAACCGGCACGCACGAACAGCGGCATATGCGAGAGCGGCGCATCGGCCTCGACCGTGCGGCCGCCGGCAAGTTTCGTGCCCGTGTAAAAGTCGTACCAGTCACTGCCCACGGGCAGGTACACGGAGCGGCTGCGCGCACCGAATTCGGCGACCGGGCTGACGAGGAAGGCCGGGCCGAACATGTACTCGGTCGCGACGTCTCGTGCATTCTCGTCGCCGGGGAAGTCCATCACGAGACCGCGCATGAGGGTACCGTCATCCAGCCAGGCATCGCCGGCGAGCGTGTAGATGTACGGCAACAGGCGGTAGCGCAGCTCGACGGCCGCAACGAGGCTCCGGTAGACCTCGCTGCCCTCCTCCGCGAGATTGTAGATCTCCCGGTAAGGGCTCTGGCCGTGGCTGCGGAACAGGGGCGCGAAGGCGCCGAACTGGAACCAGCGCAGATTCAGCTCCTGCCACTCGTCGCGATATTCCGGCGTCATATCGGACGTGCGCAGGACCGTCTTGCCGTCGTTGTATTTGTACTTGTCCTCGGGCGTGAAGCCGCCGATGTCGAAGCTCCAGTAGGGCATCCCGGCGAGACTCGTGCCGATGCCGGCCGCGATCTGTTCTTTCAGATTCGACCAGCGCGTCGCGACGTCTCCGCTCCAGACTGCGGCACCGGTGCGCTGGATGCCGCCGAAGCCCGAACGCGTCAGGATGAATGTGCGCTTGTCGGGATCGGCCTCGCGGTCGCCGCGATACACCGCCTCCGCGTGCGGCAGCGCGTAGGCGTTGAAATACTCCGCGCCCGTGCCGAGCGCGTTCGGCGTCATCAGGTACTTGCGCTTCTCGAACGTCAGATTCGACAGCATGTCGGGCTCGGTCGCGTCCAGCCACCACGCATCGAAGCCCAGCACGTTCAGGCGATCCCGGACCTGGCTCCAGTACAGGTCGCGGCAGCGCGGGTCGAACGCGTCATAGAACGCGTCCAGGTATCCCGGGCCGACCCAGTCGGTGTTCTTTTCCTCGATGTTCCTGTTGAACATGCAGCCCAGGGCATCGAGTGCCTTGTAGTCGTCGGTCGTCGGATAGAACTTGGGCCACACGGAGATCATGATGTGGGCATCGAGGGCATGGACCTGATCCACCATCTTCTGCGGATCCGGGAAATGCTTCGGCTCGAAGCGATGACTGCCCCAGGCGTCCTCCGGCCAGTAGAACCAGTCGAGTACGATGTTGTCGATGGGGATCTTCCGCTTGCGGTATTCCTCGAGCGCTCCGACCAGCTCGTCCTGCGACGTGTAGCGTTCGCGGCTCTGCCAGAAGCCGTACGCCCACTTCGGCAGCACCACCGCCTTGCCGGTCAGGCGGCGGTAGCCGGCGATCGCCGCGTCGGCGTTGCCGCCGGCGACGAAATAGTAGTCGATCGCCTTGCCGGTCTCCGCGGCGAGCGACATCCGGGCGGCCTCGGTCTCCGTACGCGGCGGGTATGCCAGCAGCCGGAAGTAGCCGTCCTGCGTCGTCCAGTCCACCCGCAGCGCGTACTTGTGGCCCGCCTCGAGATCGACCTCGGCGTTGTGGTACCAGGGATTCCAGTTCACGCGCCAGCGGTCGAGCAGCGTGTTGCCGTCGAGCACGAGCGTCGCGTAGCCGCTCGAATACATCTTGAGCTCATACACGCCGCTCGCCTTCGGTACGACGCCGCCTACCCACTCGACACGCGGGTGCCCTGCCCCCTGCAATTCGTTCGGGAACGGCACCTCGCGCTGGCCCGCGCGGACGAGGAACTGGTAGTTCAGGTCCGGTTCCACGCGCTCGAGCAGCAGCTTGTCGCCGTCGTAATAACGCGCCGTCAGACCGCCCGGTTCGCCGTCGTCATCGTACAGCTCGAAGTCCGCCGCCAGCGGCTGCGGGGCTTCCGGCGCTCCGAAGCGGGTGACCGAGGTATTGTTCCAGAGCAGGCCGTAGCCCTTGCTCGAGACCAGGTACGGGATCGCGATCTCGATGTTGTCCGTGGTCAGCTCGACGTTCTGCCCCGCGTAGTTGACGCGGCCGTCCTGCTGTTCGCCCAGGCCGTAGATGCCCTCGCCGGAATCGCGCACGAATTGCTGGCGCAGGGCGTAGGAATCCTCGTCGACCGGGCCGGGATCCGCGCTGACCGGCGCCAGGCTGCGCTCGGCCTCGGCGAGCAGCGTCGCTCCGGCCGCATCCTCGAAACGGACCCTGCCGTCCGTCAGCGATACGATCGCCGTGAGTGCGTCTGTCGCCAGGTGCAATTCCCCGTTTTGCTCTTCGAGCCGGAATTTCGGCGTCGCAGGGTCCGCCGCCACGATCATCAGCGTATCCGGCAGATTCGAGAAATCCTGCTGCGGCGTCGCCGTGACCCGGACGATGCCGTCGTCGACGACGGCAAGGCGCAGTTTGCGGAAGTCCCCCGCGCCGAGATCCACGACGGCACCATCGGCGGTCGGGCGCCATTGATCGTTCGCGGCCGGGGGCGCTTGCCTGCCCTGGCAGGCGCAGACGAGACACGCCGCCAGGATGCCGAACACCACGGGATGCGGCCCAATGCCGATTTGCACGTCGCTCACTCCTCGATCTCGTAGCTGGCGAGCCGGACCCGCAGCAGGTGCGGTTCGGCCGAAAAATTGAGACCCCAGTCCGTCTGATCGCCGTTCCAGACGCGCTCGAATACCCAGCGTCCCGACTCGAAATGGCCCTCCTCGACACGGGCCAGGATCGGCGCCCGGCCGCTGGCCGGATCGACCGGATGGAATTCGACACGCGCCCGGTGCCCGGTGACGAGGAACTCGTCGGCGCCGAGCTCGACGATCAGCACGCCGCCCGACGGCGGATCGTTGCCGGGCGGCGGCGGGTTCCCGAACATGGGACGACCGTAGCTTACCTCAGCCGTCCAGCGGCCCAGCTCCAGGCTCTGGGTATGGCCGTCCGCCGGGTCGTCCGGCTCTGCGGCACCGAACGCTTTGTGCTCGAACAACAGCCGGGCCCAGACGCGGCTCGCCGGCGCGAAGCGTTCGTAGAACGACGCGAAATACGGCAGGGTCTCGTCGATATGTTCGCCGCCGAGCGGATAATTGGAATAGTCGCTGTAGTCCATGCCGAACGGCGTGAAGCCGATCGCATTCCGCCCCAGCGCCGCGAACAGGTAACGGGCAAAGACCCGGTCATTGCCGATCTCGGCGACGTACAACGGGTTGTCGGCGCGCGCGTAGAGGTCCATGACGCGCGTGACCGTGTTGTGCTCCCGGAAATAGATGTCGGGCGCGAGCAGATCGATGGCGGGCGCCGCGGCCTTCCAGGCGAACAACACGTTGTCGGTCGGCCCGCCGCTCTCGTAGTTGCCCGGCTTGCCCGGATCGAACGGATTGCGCAGAGCGGCATTGGCGTATACGGGGAGCGGATACGCGTCCTTGCCTGCTTGCGCGATCTCGCCGCAGTAGCGCGCGATATGCCAGGCGTGAAAATACTCGTCGGCATCCGGGCCGAACACCGAGCGCCAGTCGCCCGGCGCGCGGCCGGCCGCCGCGATCAATGCCTCGGGCACCGGACCAAGAAACGCCGCTTCGGCCGTGGCGGAAAAGTCCCGCGCCGAACCGTAGGTGCCGGCTTCGTTCTCGAGCTGGATCATGATCACCGTCCGCTGCTTGTCCGTCGCCGCAAGATGCGTCAACAGCGCGACGTAAGCCCGTTTGTCTGCCTCGAGCGTGCCGCGATACAGCGGAGACAAGGAGTTGAGGGTCCTGCCGTCGGCGGCGATCACGCGCGGGAAGCGGCGATTGTCCAGCTTGACCCACTCCGGCGCATAGCTCGGCGAGTTGTTCTTCCAGGTCGCGAACCACAACAGGACGAGCCGGACGCCATGTTCGCGCGCCTGTCCGACGAGCGTATCGACGAATGCGAAATCGAACTCGCCTTCGGTCGGCTCGACCTGCTCCCAGGCAACGGGGATCACGAGCGTGTTGGCGTGCAGGCGCTCGATCGCCGGCCAGACCTTCGGCAGCACCGACGGATAGTTCGACGAATTGTTCGTCTGCGCACCCAGGATCAGGTATGGCGCGCCGTCGACCAGGATCGCATGGCGCCCGTCCTGCGACACCAGCTCGGGCACCGGCGGTTGCGCGGAGCCGTTGGCCGCGGCGAACAGCAGCACCAGTAGAGCAAGACAGGCGCGTCGCGGCATGGTGAAATCCGGCGTCTGGAATGGCGCACAGGATACCGATCCTGTCGTAGCAGTGCGAACTCGCAGCGCCCTGGGGCGGTAACAAATGCGACGCTGCACCGGTCTTGCTAGAGGTGATGCCCATGTTTCGCAGATGCCTCCTCCTGCTGGCGTTCGTCGCGCCCGGCTCCGCCCCGTCCGGCGCACAGGAACGGGGCTACGAGTTTACGAGCGGCGCGACGCAGAACCCGCTGGTCGAGCTATACACCTCGGAGGGTTGCAGCAGCTGCCCGCCGGCCGATCGCTGGCTCAGCGGGCTTGCCTCGAGCCGCGGCCTGTGGACGGACTTCGTGCCCGTGGCGTTCCACGTCGATTACTGGGACTACATCGGCTGGGAGGATCGTTTCGCCAGCCCGGACTATTCCGCAAGGCAACGCGAGCTCGCGGCCGAAGGCGGCGCCCGCACCATCTATACGCCGGGCGTGTTCGTCGATGGGGCTGCCTGGCTCGGCTGGCGAAGCGCCGGCGCCGTCCGGGGCGAAGGCAGGCGCAGCGGCCGCCTGAACGTCCGCGTCGACGGGCTTCACGTCGGCGTACGCTTCGACGCGGCCGACGAGACGATCTCCCGGCCCGTGCTGCACGTCGCACTGCTCGGCATGGGTCTCGAGTCGGCGGTGAAGG
>JBAUVS010000175.1:0-3610 GCA_049583345.1 Woeseiaceae bacterium | reverse complement strand
GGCGCGGACCGCGTCGTCAAGGCGCTGGCCGGGTCGAAACCTACCCCCGGCGAGGCCGACATGCTGCAGGCGGAATTCGCGCAACTCCGCCAGCAGGTCGGCGAACTCACGAAGACGCTGTCGGCCTACGTCGACAACGAGCTCAAGCGCCTGCAGGACAACACGCGCCGCGCGCAGCAGGTCTCCGCCTGGCAGGTCGGCGCGCTGGTGCCGGCGACGCTGATCCTCGTGCTGTTCTTCATTTTCCTCGTCGCCAAGCCGATCCGGCAGATCGACGGCGCGATCCGCCAGCTCGGCCAGAGCGGGTTCGCCAGGCCCATCGACGTCAAGGGCCCGAGGGACCTGGAACGGCTCGGCAAGCAGCTCGAATGGCTGCGCCTGCGCCTGCTGGAGCTCGCCCAGGAGAAAAACAAGTTCCTGCGCCACATGTCGCACGAGCTGAAGACGCCGCTCGCCAACATCCGCGAGGGCACCGAATTGCTGCTCGACGGCACCGTCGGCGACCTGGACCAGCCGCAGCGCGAAGTGACCGACATCCTGCGCATGAACGGCCTCAAGCTGCAGCAATTGATCGAGAACCTGCTGAGCTTCAGCGCCTGGCAGACCAAGACGGAAGTACTCACGCTGAGCGACTTCCCGCTGCGCACGCTCATCACGTCGGTGGTCAAGGCGCAGCGGCTGGCGCTGAAGGCATCGCAGATCCAGATCAGGCTCGATGTCGACGACATCGTCGTGAACGCCGACAGCGACAAGATCCGCACGGTCCTCGATAACCTGCTGTCGAACGCGGTCAAGTTCACGCCGCGCAACGGCCTGATCACGATCCGGGCCCGGCAGACGCCGTCGAGCTTCGTGATCGAGTTCGGCGACACCGGCCCGGGCATCCCCGAAGACGAGAGCCCGCGCATCTTCGACGCGTTCTTCCAGGGTCGCCGCGAACAGGGCGGCCAGGTCGCCGGCACGGGCATCGGACTGTCGGTCGTGCTCGAGTGTATCCAGGCGCACCAGGGTTCGGTGACGCTGGTCGACTCGGGCGAGTTTTCCGGCGCGCACTTCCGCATCGAGATCCCGCAGAAGCGTGCCGTCGTCGATTCGAGGATGGCGGCCAGTGCCTGACAAGACGCTGACATCGCGCACGGCGCTCGTCGCGCTGCTCGCCCTCGGCGCGCTCGGTCTCGCCGCTTGCGCGCAGACCAAGAGTTTCTTCGGCAGCCTCGGCGGCCCGAAGCCCAGGGCGGCCGACAGCGAGGTCGCCGACGCGGAAAACGCGGACCAGTATCTGCACGAGCTGTACGAGCTGGTGTCCGGCGACCCGGCGAAACAGGCCGAGATCTACGCGGATGCGCGTTCCGCATCGCGGCTCACGCCGAGTCCGCGGACCAACCTGCGCTACGCACTGGTGCTGGCGACGCCGGGACACCCGGAATCCAATCCGGAGCAGGCGCAGACGATGCTCCGCGAGCTGCTCGCACAGACCGAGCTGCTGACGCCGACCGAGGTTTCGCTCGCGACCGTGTTCCTCAGTTCCGTCGAACAACAGATCGTCGCCGACTCCGAGGCCCGCAGGCTCAGGGCCTCGACCTCGCGCACCGCGCAGACCCGCGAGGACGCCGTCAACCAGCGCATCGCGACCGTCGAGGACGAGAACCGGCGCCTGAAGCGCGAGCTGCAGGACGCCCAGGACAAGCTCGACGCGATCACCTCGATCGAACGCTCGATCCGCGAGCAGGAACCGTAACGTCCTGCCTGCCTTGCCCGCCCCTCCGAATCCCTCTACCCTTCGCCCATGCCGCCCAAATCGCCATCCAAAGGCAAGATACTGCTCGTCGACGACGATCCGGGCCTGTTGCGCCTGTTGTCGATCCGGCTGCGCGCCGAGGGCTACGAAGTCGAGGCCGTCGAGAGCGCGCACGACGCGCTGGCGTCGCTGAATCGCTTCACGCCCGACCTCGTCATCACCGACCTGCGCATGGACAAGATGGACGGCATCGGGCTGCTCAAGGAATTGCAGACCCGCTCGCCGGGCCTGCGCGTCGTCATCGTCACGGCCCACGGCACGATCCCCGACGCCGTCGTCGCGACGCAGAGCGGCGCCTTCGGTTTCCTGACCAAGCCGATCGACAAGGAAGAACTCATGGTGACGGTCGAGAAGGCGCTGAAGGTGTCGGGCTCGACGGACGTCGACGAGGACTGGGCGGCGGAGATCATCACCCGCAACCAGGGCATGCGGGAAGTTCTGCAGCAGGCGAAGATGGTGGCTTCGACCGACGCGCGGGTCCTCATCACGGGCGAGAGCGGCACGGGCAAGGAACTGCTCGCCAGGGCCATCCACAACGCGAGCCCGCGGCACAGCCACCCGTTCGTCGCGATCAACTGCAGCGCCATGGCGGAGAACCTGCTCGAGTCGGAGCTCTTCGGTCACGAGAAAGGCGCCTTCACGGGCGCGACACGCTCCCACAAGGGCCTGTTCCAGTCGGCCCAGGGCGGCACACTGCTGCTCGACGAGATCGGTGACATGCCGATGCGCCTGCAGGTCAAGCTGCTGCGCGTGCTGCAGGAGAACCAGGTGCGGCCCGTCGGCAGCACGGACGCGATCTCCGTGGACGTGCGCGTGATCTCGGCGACCCACCGCGACCTGCAGGAGATGCTGCGCGAGGGCCGCTTCCGCGAAGACCTCTATTACCGGCTGAACGTCGTCAACATCAAGCTGCCGACGCTGGACGACCGCCGTGAGGACATCCCGTTGCTGGTCGCGAGCTTCCTGCAGTCGATCGCCAGGGAGGCCGGCCAGGAACGCAAGGTCTACGCGCCGGAAGCCGTCGAGATGCTCGTCACGGCGGAATGGCCGGGCAACATCCGTCAGCTCTACAACATCGTCCGGCAGAACGTGGCGCTGTCGCGTTCACCCGTGATCAGCGGCGAGCTCGTGCAGCAGTCGCTCGGCGAGCACGGCGCCAAGCTCGCATCCTTCTCCGACGCGCGCGACGAGTTCACGCGCAATTACCTGACGCAGATCCTGCAGATCACGCAGGGCAACGTCAGCCAGGCCGCGCGCCTGGCGAAGCGCAACCGCACCGATTTCTACAAGCTGCTCGCGCGCCACGACCTGAACCCCGACCAGTTCAAGAGCCGCTGAGGCCGCAAGCTGGATTGCTTCGCCCGGTGGGCTCGCAATGACAAGGCGGTCATTGCGAGGAGCGCAGCGACGAAGCAATCTACGCATACTGGTTGTTCAACCAGGCGGCCACGAAGATCAGCGGCGGCAGCGTCACCAGCGTCGCGAGCGCCGCCGTCACCCCCGGATTGCCGAACGTCAGCGTCGAACCCGGGAAGAGCTCCGCACCCTCGAAGAACAGCACGAAGTGGATGACGAGCGCGACGGCAGAGCCGGTCCAGACGAGCGCGACCGGCAGGCGCCGGAACAACACGCCGAGCAGCAGCGGCACCGCCGACGCCGCGGTCAGTCCGTAGACGCCGGTCTGGCCGAAGATGCCGAGCAGCCGCGGCGGCTGCAGATTGATCAGGAACGCGGCGACCGCGATCAGCACGAGGACCACGTGGCTCACCCTGAGCGCGATCGCCATGCGCCGTTCCTCGGACAGCGTCCCGA
>JBAUVS010000174.1:0-7919 GCA_049583345.1 Woeseiaceae bacterium | reverse complement strand
GGCCTCGCCGGCGGCATCCTTGCCGCACGCCGGCGGCTGAGTCGCCGCGCCTGTCTGCGGCGTTTCGTGCCCGTCGTAAGCGCACGCGTCCCGACGGTCCACCCGGGCCGTCAGTGAGACAGGTCGTCGTCTACACTCGCAGGGGGTGCCACCTCTGCGAGCTACTGCTGGAAGAATTGCTGCCCGCGGTCCGCGGCCGCCTCGCGGTCGAACTGCGCGATATCGACAGCCGCGACGACTGGAGGCGGGACTACCACGACAAGGTGCCGGTCGTCGAGTATGACGGCAAGGTCATCTGCCAGTATCATCTCGACCGAGACGCGCTCAAACGGATCCTGGGCGATAAGCCGGCATGAACCAAATCCGCAATTTCTCGATCATCGCCCACATCGATCACGGCAAGTCGACCCTCGCCGACCGCTTCATACAGCATTGCGGAGGCCTGGCAGATCGCGAGATGGCGGAACAGGTGCTGGACTCGATGGACCTCGAGCGCGAGCGCGGCATCACGATCAAGGCACAGTGCGTGACGCTGAATTACGAGTCGAGGGACGGCAGGGTCTACGAACTCAATTTCATCGACACGCCGGGACACGTGGATTTCTCCTACGAAGTGTCCCGATCGCTCGCCGCCTGTGAAGGTGCATTGCTCGTCGTGGACGCGGCACAGGGCGTCGAAGCCCAGAGCGTTGCGAACTGCACGACCGCGATCGACCAGGGCCTCGAAGTGCTGCCGGTGCTCAACAAGATCGACCTGCCATCGGCGGATCCCGCTCGCGCCAGGGCCGAGATCGAGGACATCATCGGCGTGGACGCCCAGCAGGCGATGGAGGTGAGCGCCAAGACGGGGCAGGGCGTGCCGGAGCTGCTCGAGGCGATCGTCGCACGCATCCCTCCGCCGGCGGGCGATCCGGAGGCGCCGCTGCAGGCACTGATCATCGATTCCTGGTTCGACAACTACGTCGGCGTCGTCTCGCTGGTACGCGTCGTCAACGGTTCGCTCGAGCGGCGCAGCAAGTTCACGGTGATGTCGACCGGCGATACCTACATCGCGGATCGGGTCGGCTGTTTCACCCCGAAGATGATGGACCGCGACTCGTTGCAGACCGGAGAAGTGGGATTCGTGATCGCCGCCATCAAGGACATCGACGGCGCACCGGTCGGCGACACGCTCACCTCGGCGCGGCGCCCGTGTTCCCGGCCGTTACCGGGATTCAAGAAGGTCCAGCCGCGCGTCTTCGCGGGGCTGTTCCCGATCCGCTCGGAGGACTACGAAGACTTCCGCGACGCGCTGCAGAAACTCCGCCTCAACGATGCGGCGCTGCATTTCGAGCCCGAAACGTCCGTGGCCCTGGGTTTCGGGTTCCGTTGCGGTTTCCTGGGCATGCTGCACATGGAGATCGTGCAGGAAAGGCTGGAAAGAGAATACGACCTCGAACTGATTACGACGGCCCCCACCGTGATCTTCGAGATCGTGGATCTCTCCGGGAACCTGACGTACGTCGACAATCCCGCCAGGCTGCCGCCGGCAAACGAGATCGCGGAACTGCGTGAGCCGATCATCACGGCGAATATCCTCGTGCCGGACAAGCACGTCGGTGCCGTGATCCGCCTCTGCATCGACAAGCGCGGTGTACAAAAGCACATCCGCTATACCGGCACGCAGGTAGCCCTGGAATATGAAATGCCGCTTGCCGAAGTCGTCCTCGATTTCTTCGATCGACTGAAGTCGGTGAGTCGGGGTTACGCCTCCTTCGATTATCACTTCGAGCGATTCGAGCCGGCCAATCTCGTCCGGCTCGATGTCCTGATAAACAAGGAACGCGTGGATGCATTGTCGGTCATAGTGCATCGTGACAGCGCCCAGGGACGCGGCCGCGAGCTCGTCGAGCGAATGCGCGAGTTGATTCCACGGCAGATGTTCGACGTCGCTATCCAGGCCGCCATCGGCGGACAGGTTGTCGCCCGCAGCACCGTCAAGGCTCTGCGCAAGAACGTGACCGCCAAATGTTACGGCGGTGACGTGACGCGCAAGCGGAAACTGCTCGAGAAACAAAAGGCCGGCAAGCGGCGCATGAAACAGGTAGGATCGGTCGAGATCCCTCAGGAAGCTTTCCTCGCTGTATTGAGGGTGGAGAAGTGAGAGTAGATGTGAGTATTAACCTTGCACTGATACTGACGGTCCTGACGCTTATCGCCGGGGTGGTCGTCGTCATCGACCGACTGTTCTGGCGAAGCGAGAGCAGCGAAGGCAACGTCTCGCGCGGCCGTGATACTCTGGTCGAATATTCGCGGTCGTTCTTTCCGGTCCTGCTGTTCGTCCTCGTCATTCGGTCTTTCGTGTTCGAGCCTTTCCGCATCCCGTCCGGCTCCATGATGCCGACGCTTCAGAAGGGCGATTTCATCTTCGTCGAGAAGTATTCCTACGGGTTGCGTCTGCCCGTCACCGAAACCAAGGTGCTCGACACGGGCGAACCGGAGCGAGGCGACGTCATCGTCTTCCGGTTGCCGCAGGACCCGAGCATCAACTACATCAAGCGAGTGGTCGGACTGCCCGGCGACGAGATCGTCTACGAGCGGCATCGGCTGAGGATCAACGGCGAGCAGGTCTCCCTGGAGCAGGACCCGGAAGCCACGGCGCAGGACCCGGAGTTTGTCGAACAGCTCGGCGAGCACCGGCACGACATCCTGATCGCGAGCGCATCCAACATACTCCGTGACGGTACCTATCACGTCCCCGAGGGGCACTATTTCGTCATGGGCGACAACCGCGACAACAGTCGTGACAGCCGTTATATCGGGTTCATACCGGAGGCCAACCTGGTGGGTAAGGCGGTACGGATCTGGATGAATATGGACGGCCTGAGCTGGCCGCGCTGGGAACGGATCGGCGAAAAAATCCAATAATGTGGTGCAAGTCACTGAACCGGCCGGTAAAATCGCGGTAGCTTTTGTCGATCAGCGAGCGGAGGCGGCGTCGTCATTGGGACGCCGGGGTGTACAGATGCAGGGCAGTTCAGCGCCAGTATACGGGCCGACCGCGCGCCAGCGCGGCGTTACGACGCTCGGATTCATCATCCTCATCGTATTCGTCGGTCTGTTCGCGTTTGCGTTCATACGCCTTGCGCCCGTTTACCTCAATTACATGAAAGTCGCCGGCGTCATCAACGGCGTTTATGAAGAATTCGACGGTGAAAATGCCAGCCGGGCCGATATCCGCAACTCGATCTCGCGGCGCTTCGATGTCGAGAGTGTCAGTCGTCTGACGGCACGCGATATCTCCGTAACGACCGTCGATGGCGGTTACGAGGTGAAGGCGGAGTACGACGACAAGACGCCGTTCATCGCGAATGTGTCCTTTTCGGTTCACTTCAACAAGACGGTCCTGGTGCGCCGCTAGTCCCAGAACCCGCGTGGCGGGCTGTGCGCCCGGGACGACGAGCGATAGAGTTTGGATAAGGCCGAGACCTGGCTCAGCAAAGCGCTGGATTACCGATTCAGGGACGTCCGTCTGCTTGAACAGGCGCTGACGCATCGGAGCGCCACCGGTGCGAACAACGAGCGCCTCGAATTCCTGGGCGATGCCATCCTCGACGTCGTCGTCTCCGAAGCCGTCTTCCATGCCCGACCCGATGCGACCGAGGGGGATCTGAGCCGCCTGCGGGCCTCGCTCGTGAAGGACGAGAGTCTGGCGGCGCTGGCGGCGGATCTCGGATTGGGGCCGCATCTCATCCTGGGCGGCGGCGAACGAAAGTCGGGTGGCCATCGCCGCGAGTCGATACTCGCGGACGCCGTCGAAGCGATCTTCGGTGCGGTCTATCTGGACGCCGGCTTCGACGCTTCCCGCGAAGTCATCGCACGGGCCTTCGGCAAGCGTCTCGAGGAATTCCCGCCGATCGAGGAGCTCCGCGACCCGAAGACCCGCTTGCAGGAATGGCTGCAGGCCCGGGGGCGCGGGCTGCCGCAATACGAACTCGTTGCCGAGACCGGCGAGGCGCACCGGCGGCGTTTCGAAGTCAGCTGCAGGATCGAGGGCGATGCCGAGCCGACGCATGGCGAAGGCACGACGCGGCGTGCGGCCGAACAGTCTTCCGCGCAGAGGATGCTGGTCCGCCTCGAGCGAACCGATTCCGCATGAGCGCTATGCACTGCGGTTTTGCTGCCGTGATCGGACGGCCGAACGTCGGCAAATCGACGCTGATCAATTCGATCGTGGGCAGCAAGGTCAGTATCGTCACCGCCAAGCCGCAGACCACGCGGCACCGCATCCTTGCCATTCACAACGCAGCGGACGTGCAGATCGTGTTTGTAGATACCCCCGGCCTGCATGACCAGGGCGGCAAGAAGGCCGTAAACCGCCTGATGAACCGCACGGCGGTGACGGCGCTTCGCGACGCCGACGTGGTGCTGTTCGTGACCGAGGCCGGTCACTGGACGCACCAGGACGGCACGGTGCTTGCCCGTATCCAAAGCGGCAGCGCGCCGGTCATTGCGGTGCTCAACAAAGCCGACCTCGTTACGCCCCGGGAACGGCTCCTCGAAGCCATCGCGGCGACGGCAGAGCGCCACGATTTCGCCGACATCGTACCGGTTTCGGCCCGGCGCCACGACAATCTCGACACATTGCTCGGCCTGGTCGCCGGTTACCTGCCCGAATCGCAGCCGATGTTTCCTGCCGGGATGCGCACGGACAGGAGCGCCGAATTCCATGCCGCCGAGATCATCCGGGAGAAGCTGATGCTGACGCTTCACAAGGAGGTTCCGTACGGGTTGGCGGTACAGATCGAGCGCTACGAGGCGGCGGACGACAGGGTGAGCATCCACGCGATCGTCTGGGTCGAGCGCGAGAGCCAGAAGGGGATCGTCGTCGGCAAGGCGGGCAGCGTGCTCAAGCGCGTGGGCAGGGCGGCGCGACTGGAGCTGCGGCAGCTCCTCGGCCGCCCGGTGCACATCGAGCTGTGGGCGAAGGTCAAGACGAACTGGGCCGACAACGAGCAGGACTTGCTCCGGCTCGGCTTCGATTCGCCCTGAGTCCGCGCCCGTCCCGCGATGTCACAGCGCCGCGTACACGCCGAGCCCGCATTCGTCCTGCATCATCGACCTTTCCGTGACTCCAGTCAGATCATCGACGTGCTCAGCCGCGATCACGGGACACTCGCGCTCGTCGCGCGCGGCAGCCGGGCGGCTCGCTCGAAGCTCCGCGGGCTGCTGCGGCCGTTCCTGCCGCTGTCCCTGTCCTGGGTGGCCAGGTCCGATCTCGGCACGCTGACCGGGGCGGAGGCGGCCGGCGCGCCGCTGCGTCTGGAGGGCGATGCGTTGTTGTCGGCCTACTACGTCAACGAGCTCATCCTCCGCTTCCTGCACCGCCACGACCCGCAGCCGGAGATCTTCCGCGCCTACGCGGGCGTCGTGAGCGCACTCGCCGGGGCGGACAACGTGGCGGCCTGTCTGCGCGATTTCGAGATCGATTTCCTGGGTCAGATCGGCTATGCGCTGAACCTCGAGTCCGAGGCGGAATCGCAGCAAGCCCTCGATCCCGCTGTCAGCTATCGGTACCGGATCGATCACGGTCCGGTCGTCGTGGCCCGGGGCGCAGGGCGGCTCGTGTTCTCGGGTGCCGAATTGTCCGCCATAGGCCGCCGCGAATTCGAGCGCCCGGAAGTCCTGCGTGCCGCGAACCGCCTGCTGCGGGAGGTCATCGATTTCCATCTCGGCGGCCGGGAGCTGAACAGCCGGAAGGTGCTCGTCGAGCTGCACCGAACAAAGCTAGAATAGGTGCGCATGACGACAGCAGCGCCGCATCTCGGAGTCAATATCGATCACGTCGCGACCTTGCGCCAGGCGCGCGGAACGCCGTATCCCGAGCCCGCGCGTGCCGTCGTGCTGGCGGAGGAGGCCGGCGCGGACAGCATTACCGTGCATCTGCGCGAGGACCGCCGCCATATCCAGGACGCGGACCTCGTCGCGATCCGGCGCGTGATGCGCACGCACATGAATCTCGAAATGGCCGTCACGCCGGAGATGCTGGCCATCGCCGCGGACGCCAGGCCCAGCGACTGTTGCTTCGTACCGGAACGGCGCGAGGAACTGACGACGGAGGGCGGACTCGACGTCGCCTCCCAGGCGGACAAGATCGGCGCTGCCTGCGCGCGTCTGGCCGAAGCCGGCATCCGCGTGTCCCTGTTCATCGACCCCGAACCGGCGCAACTCGAGGCGGCCGTCGCGGCCGGTGCCCCGGTCGTCGAGCTGCACACCGGCCGTTACGCGGATGCCGGCGACGCGGACAAAGCTGCCGAATTACGCCGTATCGTCGACGCCGCCCGCTACGGTTCGGAACTCGGTCTGACCATCCACGCGGGCCACGGCCTGCATTACGGCAACGTGGCGGCCATCGCCCGCATCCCCGAGATCGTCGAGTTGAACATCGGCCACGCGATTGTCGCGCAGGCCGTGTTCGACGGGCTGTCAGCGGCGGTCGGCGAGATGAAACGGTTGATGACGGAGGCAAGGTCCGGATGAGCGCGCGATGATATTCGGCGTCGGTACGGACGTCGTCGAGCTGTCGCGCATCCAGGCCAGTTTCGATCGGTTCGGCGAGCATTTCGTGCGCCGGATCCTGATGGACGAAGAACTTGCGCTGTTCGCGAAGACGCGCTGGCCGGTGCGCTTCCTGGGCATGCGTTTCGCCGGCAAGGAGGCGACCGTGAAAGCGATGGGTACCGGTTTCCGGCACGGGGTCTGGCTGCGCGACGTCGGCATTACGCAGAATGCGTGGGGCCGGCCGCTCGTGATCTGGTCCGAGCGGGGTCGGCGAGTCTGTGCCGACCTCGGCATCGGTCGCGGCCATGTCAGCCTGACGGACGATGCGGGGCTGATCGTCGCAATGGCCGTCGTCGAGGCGGCCGACTGAGGCTGCGGGGCGCACATCGGCAATGAACTGCTTCTCCTTCGATATCGAGACCGTCCCCGACGTGGAGTTCGGCCGGCGCCTGCTGGGGCTCGACGGCATCGACGACGAGGACGTGGCCTCGGCGATGACGTTCAGGCAGCTGCAAAAGACGGGCAGCGATTTCCTGCCCTTGCATCAGCACCGCGTCGTCGCCATCTCCGTCGCGCTGCGCTCGGGCGACAGCTTCCGCGTCTGGAGTCTCGGTGACGCGGAGGCCGGCGAGGCCGAGCTCGTGGCGCGCTTCTTCGACGGCATCGAACGCTACACGCCGGATCTCGTGTCCTGGAACGGCAGCGGTTTCGATCTGCCGGTGCTGCATTACCGCGCGCTGAAGCACCAGGTCCGCGCCGCCCGGTACTGGGAGACCGGTGACGGCGATCAGAGCTTCCGCTGGAACAATTACCTCAACCGCTTCCACTCGCGTCACACCGACCTGATGGACGTGCTGTCGGGCTACCAGTCGCGCGGCCGGGTCAGTCTTGAGGAGATGGCGCTGATGCTCGGTTTCCCCGGCAAGCTCGGCATGGCCGGCGACAAGGTCTGGGACAAATTCCGGGCGGGGGCGATCGGCGAGATCCGCGATTACTGCGAGACCGACGTGCTCAATACCTGGCTCGTGTTCCTGCGCTACGAGCAGATGCGCGGCAACCTGGACGACGCCGGGCTCGAACGCGAATGCCAGCTCGTTCGCGACACGCTGGCCGCCCTGCAGAAACCGCACCTGGACCGCTTCCTCGCCGCCTGGCCGGCAGCCTGAAGAACAGCCCTTGGTCCGCAAGCGTCGCGAACCGGAGACGGCCCGAATCCTGTCGGTGACCCACGACGGCCGCGGTGTGGCCGATGCGCCCGGCAAGAAGGTGTTCGTCGCCGGCGCCCTCACGGACGAGCGGGTCCGCTACCTGCGGCGTGCCTCGCGCCGCAAGTTCGACGAGGCCGAACTGCTCGAGGTGATCGAACCCTCGCCGGAGCG
>JBAUVS010000173.1:0-2764 GCA_049583345.1 Woeseiaceae bacterium | reverse complement strand
TCGGTCTGGGTTCCGTGCTCGGTTACTTGCTCGCGGGTATCGCTCTCTCGCCGATCCTCGCGCTCCTGCGAGTGGACGTCGCTTCGATACAGCACTTCGCCGAATTCGGCGTCGTCATGATGCTGTTTATCGTCGGGCTGGAACTGGATCCGGGCCACCTGTGGCGACTGCGCGGTCAGCTCATCGGGCTCGGCGGACTGCAGGTTGCGGGAACGGCCGCCGCGGTCATGCTCGCCGGGATGGCGTTCGGGCTGTCGTGGTCGGTCGCGTTGACGACCGGCCTCGTGCTCGCATTGTCCTCGACCGCCATCGTGTTACAGACCCTGAACGAGAAGGGGCTGATGCGCAGCGACGGCGGGCAATCGGCGTTCTCCGTGCTCCTGTTTCAGGATATCGCCGTGATAGCGATGCTTGCATTCATCCCGCTGCTGGCGGTACCGGAACTGATCAATGCAGCGACGACGAACGGAGGCGCAGCGGCACACGGTTCGCTGAGCCTCGTCGCGGGGCTGGAGGCCTGGCAGGCGACGCTGGTCACGATCGGCGCGATCATCGCGGTCGTCGTGGGCGGGAGCCGGCTGACGGAACCCATGTTCGATTTCATTGCCGTGGCACGGCTGCGCGAGCTGTTTACGGCGGCGGCACTGATGGTCGTCGTGGGAATCGCGCTGCTGATGCTGCTGGTCGGCCTGTCACCGGCGCTCGGCACATTCATCGCCGGTGTCGCACTGGCGAACAGCCCGTATCGCCACGAGCTCCGATCCGACATCGATCCGTTCCGGGGTTTGTTGCTCGGGCTGTTTTTCATGACGGTCGGGGCCGGCGTCGACTTCGGCCTGCTCGCCGACAATGTGCAAGTGATCCTGATTGCGACGCTGGCGCTGATCGGTCTGAAGATACTTGTGTTACTCCTGCTCGGCAGAGTGTTTGGATTGCGGGGATCGGATCGCTGGCTACTCGCCCTCGCATTGGCGCAGGCAGGCGAGTTCGGCTTCGTGTTACTGGCTTTCTCCGTGACGAACGGTGTTCTGCCTGCGGCACTCGCCGATCAGCTGCTGCTCGTCGTGGCCCTGTCGATGCTGCTGACGCCGCTGCTGTTTATCGTCTATGACCGTGTCATAGCGCCGCGATTCGCCGCCCGGCAACAGAGAGAGGCGGACAAGATCGACAAGCATAGCGACATCATCATCGCCGGCCATGGCCGATTCGGCGGCATCATCAATCGCATGCTGCGCGGCATGGGGTACGAAACGACCGCGATAGACTACAGCGCGACTCAGCTGGAGATACTGCGCAGGTTTGGCGTGCAGGCGTATTACGGCGATGCGACGCGACCGGACATGTTGGACGCGGCCGGTATCGACAAGGCGAAACTCTTCATCATCGCAATCGACGGCAGGGAGCAGATCACTGAATTGGCCCGCTACGTAGTTGAAAACTACCCGAATGTTCATGTGGTCGCCCGTGCCTGGGACCGCAACCATACCTTCGAGCTGTGGTCGGTCGGCTGCCGCGACATCATCCGTGAAACCTACGACAGCGCCATCCGCGCCGGCCGCTCGGCGCTCGAGGCACTCGGTTACCCGCAGGAGCAGGCCGTGAAGCTCGCCGCCGCATTCGAGGATCTGGACCGGCGCTCCATGGTGGAAATTGCCGGCCTGTACCGAATCGACGTTGCGAATCACGACAACCCCGAGTACGTCGCCAGGTTCAGGGAGCTGCGCGAGGAATGGGGGAGACAGTTGCTCGGCAGGGTGGCGGAGATCCGCCAGGAGATGGCCTCGAGACAACCGGACTGACCCGGAGCAGCCAATGCGCATGCGCTGGCCGCTTTTCCTTTAAGATGGGTGGCCATGATGTGGCGAGTCACAACCGCAAATGCCTTGTTGATCCTTCTCGTGGGCGTAGCCCAGGCACAGAAAGCCGACGGCCTGGCCCTGACGCCGCCGATGGGCTGGAACAGCTGGAATCATTTTGGCTGCGACATCGACGAGGAGTTGATCCGGGAAACGGCCGATGCGCTGGTGAATACGGGTCTGCGCGACGCCGGCTACGTCTACGTCAATATCGACGATTGCTGGCACGGCGAACGCGACGCCGATGGTTTCATCCACGCCGACGAGCGGCGCTTCCCTTCCGGCATCAAGGCGCTGGCGGACTACGTCCACGCCCGGGGCCTGAAGCTGGGCATCTATTCAGACGCCGGCCGCAAGACCTGCGGCGGCAAGCCCGGCAGCCAGGGCTACGAATTCCAGGACGCGAGGACCTACGCGCGCTGGGGTGTCGACTATCTCAAGTACGACTGGTGCAATACCGGCGAAGGCGCGGCGAAGCGCAATCCCGTCGAGGCCTACACGACGATGCGCGATGCGCTCGCGGCCGCGGGCCGGCCGATCGTGTTCTCGATCTGCGAGTGGGGCGACAGCAAACCCTGGGAATGGGCCGGCGACGTCGGGCATCTCTGGCGTACGACCGGCGACATCACGAACTGCTGGGACTGCGTGGTGAACCACGGTGCCTGGAAGTCGAACGGCATCCTGCCGATCCTCGACATGCAGGCCGGTCTGCGCCGTTATGCCGGCCCGGGGCACTGGAACGATCCCGACATGATGGAAGTCGGCAATCTCCCGACGCTCGCCGAGAACCGGGCGCATTTCGCGATGTGGGCCATGCTCGCGGCACCACTCATCATCGGCACCGACGTGCGCCATCTCGATCCGGCCATTCTCGCGGTGTTGAAGAACAAGGGCGTGATCGCGGTCAA
>JBAUVS010000172.1:0-20483 GCA_049583345.1 Woeseiaceae bacterium | reverse complement strand
TGCGGGAGCGGCGCAATTTCCCGGCCAGCGGCAAGGCCTTGCTGACGGGGCCCGGCCGCCTTGCGCAGGCGCTCGGCATCACGACGGCGGACTCCGGTCTGAGCCTCCTCGGCCGGCGTATCTGGGTCGAAGATCGGGGCTTCGAGGTCGGCGCGAGCGACATCCTGACCGGGCCGCGGGTCGGCGTCGCTTATGCCGGCGCGGACGCGGCACGGCCCTATCGCTTCCGGATCCGCCCCGGGTCGCGGTTCGACTCCGGCTAATCATTTGATTTAATATGAGTTAGAGAGGGAAAGGGTGACCGGAGCCCGCCGGCCGCTCTGTGACTGCTGCAGCGTCCGAGAAGAGGTGAACAGCATGGGCATCGGCACGAGCCAGAGTCTCGAGCACAGCGCGCTCGACCGCAGTTTGATCCGCCGGATCCTGCATCTGGCGGGCGATCCGCGTATCTCCGTCCGGCTCTGGAATGGCCATGAGTTCCAGGTGACGGACCAGCGACCCGTCGCGTGCATGGAGTTCAGGCAGCGGCGTGTCGTCTTCGATATGCTGCGCTCGCCCTCCGTGGGATTCGGCGAGGGCTACAGCAACGGCCTGATCGACATCCACGGCGATTTCCTCGCGTTCGTCAACGAGGTCACCGCCTCGATCACCCGCAAACATGCCGGGCGGTACCACTGGCCCCGGATGCGATCGATGCTGCATGCCGTGCGGCGCAACTCGCTGTCCCGGTCCCGGCACAACGTGCACCATCACTACGACCTCGGCAACGACTTCTACAAGCTCTGGCTGGATGAGCGCATGGTCTATACCTGCGCCTATTTCGAGCATCCCGGCGCGACGCTGGCCGAGGCGCAGCTTGCCAAGCTCGACCACGTCTGCCGCAAGCTGCAGCTGCGGCCCGGACAGAAAGTCGTGGAAGCCGGTTGCGGCTGGGGCGCGCTGGCGATGCACATGGCCGAGCACTACGGGGTCGAGGTCGTGGCATACAACAACTCGACCGAGCAGGTCGCGTATGCCCGGGAGCGGGCGGCCGAACGAGGGATCTCGGACAAGGTGACGTTCGTCCTCGACGACTACCGGACGATCGGCGGCCGCTACGACGTTTTCGTTTCCGTCGGCATGCTCGAACACGTCGGCCCGGCGAATTACCGGACTCTCGGTGCGCTGGTCAAGCGCTGCCTGAAACCGGACGGCTTCGGCCTGATCCACACCATCGGCCGCAGTCATCCGCAACCGCCGGATGCCTGGATCCTGAAGCACATCTTTCCGGGCGGGCACATCCCGAGCCTCGCCGAGATGACGCAGGTGTTCGAACCGCAGAAATTTTCGGTCCTCGATGTCGAGAACCTGCGTCCGCATTATGCGCGGACCTGTGCGATGTGGCTCCAGAACTTCGAAGAGGTGGCGGACAGGGTCGCCGAAATGTACAGCGAGGAGTTCGTGCGTACGTGGCGGCTGTATCTGGCCGGCTCGTCGGCGGGCTTCAATACCGGCACACTGCAGCTCTACCAGGTCCTGTTCGCGCCCTACGGCAACGCCGACGTGCCCTGGACGCGCGAATACCAGTATCCCCGGGAGTAGCAGTGCAGACTGCCGATGCGATCGTCGTGGGCGGCGGCCCGGCGGGCTCGACCTGCGCGTGGAAGCTGCGCGAGGCCGGGCTCGACGTGCTCGTGCTCGATCGCGCGGAGTTCCCCCGCACGAAGCTGTGCGCGGGCTGGGTGACGCCGCAAGCGATAGCCGATCTCGAACTCGACCCGGCCGACTATCCGCGCGGCTTCCTGACCTTCGAAAGGCTGGTGCTGCACTGGAAGATACTGGCCGCGAAGCCGGCCTCGCTGCAGCACTCGATCCGGCGCTACGAGTTCGACGACTTTTTGTTGAAGCGCTCGGGAGCGACGGTGCTGCGGCACAAGGTGAGCGAGATCATCCGTGAGGACGACGATTTCGTGATCGATGGCGAATTCCGCTGCCGTTACCTGATCGGGGCAGGGGGCACGGCCTGCCCCGTCTACAAGACCTTCTTCAACGAGCGCAACCCGCGCGTCAGCGCGTTGCAGACGGCGACTTTCGAACAGGAGTTCGCTTACGACTGGCAGGATCCGGCATGCCACCTGTGGTTCTTCGACGACGGCCTGCCGGGTTATGCCTGGTACGTGCCCAAGGCGAACGGTTACGTCAACGTCGGCCTCGGCGGCATGGCCGACCAGCTCAAGCGTCAGGACGGCCACCTGCGCGATTTTTGGCGCCTGTTCGTGACCAGGCTGAAACGTCGCGGACTCGTCGATCATGACGACTATCGCCCGACGGGTTACAGCTACTACCTGCGCGGCAACGTCGATACCGTCCGCGACGGCGGCGCCTTCATCGTCGGCGATTCGGTCGGGCTCGCGACGCGGGACCTGTGCGAGGGCATCGGGCCGGCGATCCGCAGCGGCCTGCTCGCGGCGCGGTCGATCACGACCGGGACGGACTATTCGCTGCAGGCCATCGAACGCTATAGCGGCGGCGGTTTCGCGAGCCGCTGGCTCGAGCGGCGCTTCGCCCCCGTCGCGTAACCGTCGCGGATCACCTTGTACGTGACAATCCCGAGCGGCACGTAGAGCGCCGCCCAGCACAGGCTGAGCACGGCTTCGCCCGTTGCCCAGTTGATGGAACCGCCGGCGAGGAGCTGTCCGGTCCCGCGCTGGTACGGCAAGACGTACCAGCGCTGCATCGCGAAGGTCATGACGCAGCCGTAGATTACCAGCACGAAGGGCACGAGCAGCGTGAGTCGCGTCCTGGCCGGGTTCAGTTCGCTCTCGGGCACCCGGTGCAGCCGCATGCGGTAGAGTCTCTCCGCGCGCGTTACGGCACCGTAACGCGACACGACGACGATCACGACCAGGCTCACGACCACGCCGATGAGTATCGGGTTGAGGTAGGACGGCAGATCGATGACGCCGGTGAAGTTCAGTATCGTCGGAACGACATTGAACACGAATCCGGAGATCATCCCCCAGAATGCCGCCTGTTTCGTGATGGTCCGGCTCCAGACGCTCATGAAGCCGACCGGACCCCAGGACGACGCAAACACGGTGCCGACGAAGTAAGTCACCCAGAAGATGCTCGGCGGAAACGCGAATGTCGCGATCAGCGCGACGACGCCGACGCCCAGCATCACCAGGCGGCTGACGCGTATCGCCTGCTTCTCCGTCTTCTCCTTGTGAATGACGATGTCGTTGCTGGCGCTGAATCCGACCAGGGAAAGGAACGTCGACGCCGAGGACAATGCGGCGGCCATGATGCCGGCCAGCAGCAAGGCGCCCAGGAACTCCGGTACGAGGTGCTTCGCCGCCCAGATAATGACGGTCTCCGACGGATCGATATTCGCATTGGCGAGATTGATGAAGCCCCCCATCCCGTATACGCAGAGCTGCACGACCCCCACGGCGAGGCAGGCGAGGATTCCGGCGCGGACGACGACGTGCTCGTCGCGTGCCATCAGGTGACGGCTCGACTGCCAGGGGCTGACCGCGAACACGATGCCCCAGGCCAGTTCGATGATCAGCATCCAGACCAGGAAATCCGTCGCCGTCGGAAATTCCGTGCCCTCGCCGACGACGCCGTGCCAGGATGCGATACCGGTCTTCGCGCTGGTCGCCAGCCCTTCGATCGTTGCGGGGAGGCCTCCGAGGCCGTCGAGTATCCACCAGGCCGCGACGAGCGACGCGAACGTGAACAGCAGGAACATGATCGTGTCGGTGAGGATGACGCCACGCGAACCCGAATACATCGTGAACGCCGTGTAACTGATCCAGGCGATGACGAGTGCCTGTCCGTAACCCAGGTCCGTCAGGCTGGACAGCAGGATCGCCGCACCCTGCGTCACGACCACGAGGTAACCGCCGAGCGCGACGATGATCGTCAGTCCGGCGGCGATCTGCACGCGCCGGCTGTCGAAACGCTTGCCGAAATAGTCGGCGACGGTCGGCGCGCGGCTCCTGCGCAGGTAGCGCCCGAAGAGCAGCGCACCATAGATATAACCGATCGTGGCCCCCTGCGGGAACAGCAGGAACGGACCCATCTGCCCGTCGTATGTGAAACCGGCCTCGCCGAGGAACAGCGTCGAGCTGTTGACGCTCGCCACCAGCGTACCGACGATCAGGATCGTCGGTGCCCTCCGACCCGCGACATAGTAATCGTCGAGCTGGCGGATGCCCCGGCCCGCGAAGTTGCCGATGACGATGTAGACGATGATGCTGACGACGATTGTCCAGGTGAAGATATCCATCAGTTCATCCGGTTTCGAGCCATGCTGGCGAGGGACGGTCCGAGTATGGCGACAATGCTAAAAGCTGTCAGGTCCAATTTCCCGTTTTCCGATGCCTTTGACGATTCCAGGGCTTATGAGAAATGGACCTGACGCCTTTTCTGCGCTTCGAATTTGAGCGGCAAACGGAACTCGTGCGAATATCGACAAACCACAGGAGCAGGAGCCTTCGATGAGCAAACAACCCCGAATCATCGCCGTCGTCGGCGCCACCGGTGCCCAGGGCGGCGGTCTCGCCAGGGCCATTCTCGATGACCCCGGGCAGCGATTCCGGGTGCGCGCGCTGACGCGCGATCCGGCCTCGGACAAGGCCGTCGCGCTCGCCGAAGCGGGTGCCGAAGTGGTCAGGGCTGACCTCGATGACGGCGAGAGCCTCGCACGAGCATTTGCCGGGGTTTACGGCGCTTACTGTGTGACCAATTACTGGGAGCACTTCTCGCCGGAGCGCGAATACGCGCAGGCGACCAACATGGCCGAGGCGGCCAGGCGTGCCGGCCTGCAACATGCCGTCTGGTCGACTTTCGAGGACACGCGCCGGTGGGTGCCGCTGGACGACGACCGCATGCCGACGCTGATGGGCAAGTACAAGGTCCCGCACTTCGATGCGAAGGGCGAGGCGAACCGCGAATTTGTCGATCGCGACGTGCCCGTGACGTTCCTGTTTACTTCGTTTTACTGGGACAATTTCGTGTACCTGGGGATGCAGCCGCAACGCGGTGAGGACGGCGTGCTGACGCTCGCATTGCCGATGGGCGACAAGCCGCTACCGGGCATTGCGGCCGGCGACATCGGGCGCTGCGCGTTCGGCCTGTTCGCAGCCGGCAGGGACTACATCGGCAAGACCGTCGGCATCGCCGGCGAGCAACCGACGGGCGCACAGATGGCCGCCAATTTCAGCGAGGCCCTCGGCGAGCCCGTGCGCTACGTCGCGATGGAGCCGGCGGCCTACCGTGCCCTCGGATTCCCGGGCGCGGACGACCTCGGCAACATGTTCCAGTTCAAGCGCGACTTCAGCAGCGACTACTGTGGCGTGCGCAGCGTCGAGACGTCGCGCGCGCTGAATCCGGGACTCCTGAATTTCGAGGCCTGGCTGGCTCAGAATCGCGACCGGCTGCCGATCGACCGGGCAGCCGGCTGAGCAGCACCGGGGCTACTCGGGCAGCGTCTCTCCCGAGCCGCCCATCTCCGCCGGGAAGTCCTTCAACTTCGGCAGCCCGTCTTTGATATGCAGTACCGTCGATTCGTAGTTGACGTGCAGCGCCGGCTGGAACTCGACCGAAGGCAAGACCGCGGCGTAGACGTCCGTGAAGTCACCGGGTGGATGGTCGGTATATACGTGGCCGCCGCACTTCGTGCAGAACTTGCGGTGACTCGCTTCCGTCCCCGCGTAACTCCCGAGGAACTCCTCACCGCCGGTGACGGCCACGGCGTCGCGCTTCCATAGCGTGAACGCGTTGACCGGGCCGGCACTCCACGCACGGCAATCCTCGCAGTGGCAGTATCCCATCGCGAACGGGGCGCCGGTAGCGGTGATCTCGACGGCACCGCAGAAGCAATGACCGGTATGCTGATCCTGGTTCGAAGACATTTTCTCAATCCCTATCGTATGTCCGAGTGCGGCTACTATAGTGCCCGCAGCGGCCAAATCAAGGAAACTCTGATCAATTGGAAAGCGATTCGTCATTGCGAGCGAAGCGAAGCATTCCAGTGTTTGAAATCGACGAGCTGTGGATTGCCGCGTCGCTTCGCTCCTCGCAATGACGAATTGATCAGAGTTTCCTTAAATAGACGACGGTTCGGAACTCGAGGCTATCGCGCGGTCGTGCGTCGTGTGCGTCCCGAATCCGGCGGGCTCACTGTTCCGTCAGTTCGCCGATCGCGATGACTTCGCAGCCGGGCACGGCGCGCGCGTGATCGGCGATGCCGAGGACGTACCCCGGCGCCGTCGCGCGCAGCGTCTCCTCACAGGATCCGAAGGCGCTGTATATCTTCGCGATGACCTGGTTTGTCTCGACACGGTCGCCGGCCGCGACGCTGAAGCGCACCAACCCGCTGCTGCCGCTGAGCGGTTTGTTGCTGTACACGAGATGCGCTTCGTGGCGCTTGCGCGCCGGGGCACGCTCGCCGCCCTGGATCATGCCGAGATTCGCCAGCACGGCGAGGATGGCTGCCCTGCCTGCACCGACGCCCTCTTCGGCGATGCCGTAAGCGCCGCCGGCCTCCATCGTAAATGCGGCGATCCCGGCGGCGACCAGCGCACCCGTCAGCGTCCTCTGCAGGCCGGGTGCCGCGGCGGCCTCGTGCACGACCAGCTGGCGCGCGGCGCGCGATAGCCGGAGCGTCTTCTGCTGCAATCGCTGCGACGCATACCATTCGCCGGGCTCGAGCAGGATGTACGGGACCGAATGGACCCAGTCGTTGTGCAGGTCGATGACGAGTTCCGGGCCGGAGGCGACGATCGTCTCGAACAGCCGGTGCGCGATCTGCTCGCCCATGCTGCCGTGCGAATCGCCGGGGAAACAGCGGTTGAGATCCTCGCGATCCGCGTTGACGAATCGCGATACGTTCTCGAAGCCCAGCGAATTGATCAGCGGTAGCGCGTGCAGCCTGCCCCGCAGCATGCCCGTCCTGGCGATCTCGGCGAAGACGTCGTGGACGATGGCCGTGCCGCCGACCTCGTCGCCGTGGATACAGGCCGTCAGCCAGACGGTGGGGCCGTCGATCTTGCTGTCGAGCGTCAGCACGGGGATGCGGCGTTCCACGATGTCACGCATGCCGGTGATGCCGATCAGTCGTCTCGATATTCTCATTCGAAAGGCCTCGAAAAAAAATCAGGAAAACTCTGATCAATTCGCCTTTGCGAGGAGCGAAGCGACGCGGCAATCCACGGGTCGTTGATCTCAAGCACTGGATTGCTTCGCTTCGCTCGCAATGACGAATCGTTTTTCAATCAATCAGAGTTTCCCTGGTCTCCCTTCAGCAATTCGTCGACCGCATTGGCGAGGAAAATATAGATCGGCGCCATGCTGACGACGTACTCGTTCTCGCCCCACAGGAACGGCCAGTCTTCCTTGTTCTCCGGCAGGTCGGGCTTCAGTATCAGCACGCCCGGGACGATACCGCCGGCGATGAACGAGTAGTCCGCGCGGTTCATGCCGTAGGCGTGTCTCTTCGAGTGCGCGCCGACGGCGGAGACGAACGAGATGTCCGAGTCAGGGTGTGTGCCGAAGAGGTAGTTGAGGCCCCTGAACACGTCTTCCTCGCCGATAATGTCGGGGAAGGCCCGGTGCAGGTAATAGTTCGCCATGGCCGTCCCGATGATCGCTCCGTTGCCGGCCCAGCCGCCCTCGGTGATCCGGACGCCGAACGGATTCTGTTTCGAAGTGTCGTCGAGGGCCTTGCGTTGGGCCACGGCGAGCCTCCGGATCTTCGCCTTGTAGGCGTCGTCCATGTAAGGCAGCGCGCGGACCGCCAGTACCGCGTAAAACGGGAAACGCGCCTCGATCTCCGGGAGAAACGTCAGGAATCGATCCGCATACTTGCGTTCGCCGGTCGTCACGAGCAGTTCCAGCGCGGCTTTCATCTCCTCGGCCGCGAGCGGGCCGCCCGTCGTGTTGCCGTAACGGAACTCGTACGGCGCGTGCGCATGCTCCTCGTCCCAGACCCGGATCGCGGTGCGCCGGCTTTCGGCGGCCAGGGCGTCGTCGTAACCGGCCAGTGCCCGGCTCGCCGCCGCGAGTGCGGCGATCGAACCGTAGTCGAGCGCCGACGAGCGGCTCGTGAATGCCCAGCGGTCGTCCGCGAGGCCGCTCTTGCCGCCGCCGGATTCGAGTTCGCCCATGGCGGAGTCGTAGATCAGGTTGTCGGTCATGGTGACGCCGTCGCCGAGATGCGTGTACTGGGCGAGGGTGGGCACGATGATGCCGGGGATCGCGTGGCCGACGGCATGGAATTGCGCGACGAGCATCAGCGTGCCGTGTTCGATCTGCTGCAGGATGTCGGGCTTGCCGTCGGGTACGTGCAGGTCGACGTAACGGCGTTCGTAATCGACCGTCGTCGTGTCGCGTGCAGGCCGGAATGCCTCCCAGACGTTGACGAGGTTGTTCACGACCGCGTACTGCGTCTGCGTCCGGATATCGTAGTCGCCGGCGTCGTACCAGCCGCCGACGTTGAGGCCCGGGATGTGTTCGCCCGGCTTGAATGGCGTGTCGGTGGTCGGCCCTTGCGCGTACAGGTCGAAATGCTCGTGGTCGACCGGCGCCTGCAGCGCGTCGTCAAGGTGCGAGGCGCCGTGCCAGACCCGGTACGCCTCGTTGACCAGCACGTGATCCATCTGCACCGGCAGATAGACGTCGAGCGTGGGGTGCCAGACGTCGTCGTAGACGTCGGACGCGATGCGGAACGGCGCGGTCCGCACGCCGCCGTATTCGAGCGTGTAGATGCCCTCATCGGTCACCGCGGAGAAATCGAACAGCCGGTACGCGTAGCGCTCGTAGCGGCCCCAGTCCACCGGCTCCTCGTCGAGGATCACGCGGGATGCGCCGTCGGCGTCGACCTTGCGCAACAGGGCATGGCCGCCGCCGGGTGCGGCGACGTCGAGCTCGATCACCGCGACCTTGCGTTGCCGCGGGTGGTAGCCGACCTGCGAATGCGCGATGACGGGCGGCCGCGTCCACCCATCGATCGAGTTCGGTGTGACGGTCCACTCGAGTACCCGGCCCTTGCGACCGGACGGCAGCAGGCTGCGGGCGACAAACCAACCGTTCTGCGCCTTGGCGCGCCCGTCGTACAGGTCGACGACGGCGTCATCGGAGACGATCGTCACGGTCCGGGCCGGGTCGTCAGGCGCCAATACCAGGCGATGGCCGCTGGCGAGCGGCTGCGGCGCGACCTTGCCATTCTGTTCCTTCGGGCCCGTCGGGTAGAGGGGGAACAGTCCGCTGCCGTCGTCCATGCCGAAAGACTTGCCGAAATAGGCTGCCGGCAGGAACTCGAGGTTGAAGCCGGCCTTGCCGACCAGCGCCTCGGGCAGGGGCTCGGGAAGATTGACCGAGATGACGATACCGTCGCCGGCCGCCTCGGCGCGGATGGAGTAGTCAAATCCGTAGTCCGGATAGCGCAGGAACGCCTCGATGGCGCCATGCTCACGGTCGACCCTGCGCTCGACGAAGGCAGGTATCGCGTCCCACTGCTCCGGCGTCGCGTCCAGCCGTACGTCGCCGTTCGTCGCCGTACGCACGCCGTGGTGGACCAGTTCGATGCCGCTCATCTTGGAGTCGCTGAACAGGCCGTTGTACCAGTTGTCGAACACGAGGACATTAACGCCGCGGGTCTCGAAGTAGCCGGTCTCGTTGAGGTGCAGGGAATCGTCCGCCGCAAAGGCGCCGGGAGCGGCGGCGAGTACGGTAATGAGCGTCATACGGGCGTGCAATTTCATCTTCGGTTTCCTCGTCCGGAGCTGGGCGGACTCTGGCGGTACAGTATATCGGTCCCGGCAGTCCCGCGGCGGCATGCGTATTTCCCGTCACTTGACCTCGACCGATTAGCTGCTAGGCTGCGGGCGTTACGCCAACCACCATCAGACCAGGAATCGCTGTGAGTACGAGAGAAGAACAGTTCGAAAAGATGAAGTCAGCCCCCGGATTCATCGCCGCCCTGGACCAGAGCGGCGGCAGCACCCCGAAAGCACTGGGCCACTACGGCATCGAGCCGGACGCCTGGTCTAACGAGGACGAGATGTTCCGCATCGTCCACGAGATGCGCACCCGCATCATAAAGAGCCCGGGATTCAACGGAGACCGCATACTGGCGGCGATCCTGTTCGAGAACACGATGGACCGCAAGATCGACGGCGAACCCACGGCGACCTATCTCTGGAACGAGAAGCGCGTCGTGCCGATCCTCAAGGTCGACAAGGGCCTCGCGGCGGAGGAGAACGGCGTTCAGCTCATGAAGCCCATGCCGGATCTCGATGTCCTGCTGAAAAAGGCCAGGGCCGCCGGCATCTTCGGCACCAAGATGCGCTCCGTCATCAAACAGGCAAACGCGACCGGCATCCAGGCGATCGTCGATCAGCAGTTCGAGATCGGGCGCCGGATCATCGCGGCGGGGCTGGTCCCGATCATCGAGCCCGAAGTCGACATCCACTGTCCGGACAAGGCCCGGGCCGAGCAGATGCTGCACGACGCGATCGTCGAGAAGCTCGATGGTCTCGGTCCGGACGAGATCGTCATGCTGAAGCTGACGCTGCCGGAGAAGGACAACCTGTATGCCGACTGCATCTCGCACCCGAACGTGCTGCGGGTGGTCGCATTGTCCGGGGGCTACAGCCGCGACGAGGCCAACGAGCGGCTGACGCGGCAGAACGGCATGGTCGCCAGCTTCTCGCGGGCCCTGGCCGAAGGGCTCACGGCCCAGCAGTCGGACAAGGAGTTCGACACGATGCTGGACGCGTCGATCGCCAGCATCTACGCGGCTTCCAACACCTGAAACCAGCCGGCCGGGCCGGTCCGCAGTAACCGCAATCGCTAGGGGTTTGCCGCAATGGCAGACCCCCCGCGGTTGCGCGAGCATTTGAGTATCCGAGAGTCCGTATTCCAGGTGGAGAATCCCATGCTCGCAGCCGAACGCATGCCAAAACGCTATGTCTATTCCTTCGCCGAGGGCGACGGGCACGACAAGCACCTGCTCGGCGGCAAGGGCGCCAATCTCTGCGAGATGACCCAGATCGGCATCAACGTGCCGCCCGGTTTCGTCATCAGCACCGAGGCCTGTCTCGCCTATCTCGAAGACGACACGCTCCCTGCCGGCCTCATCGATGCCGTGCGCGCCGAGATCGCGCGGGTCGAGGCGGCCACCGGGAAGACCTTCGGGGCCGGACCCAACCCCTTGCTGGTATCGGTGCGTTCCGGGTCGGCGATGTCGATGCCCGGCATGATGGACACGATCCTGAACCTCGGCCTCAACGACGAGACCCTGGCCGGGCTCATCCGGCAGACCGGCGACGAGCGCTTCGCCTACGATGCGTATCGGCGGTTCATCCAGCTGTTCGGGAAAGTCGCGCTGGGCATTGCCGACGAAAAATTCGACGAACCTTTCGAAGAGGTCAAGAAACGCGTCGGGGTGAAGGTCGACGTTGGCCTGGACGCGTCGAATCTCGAGGAGATCAGTGAGCGCTTCCTCGACGTCGTGCGTGCCGAGACCGGCAAGGACTTCCCGCAGGACGTGATGACGCAGCTGACCCTCGCGATCGAAGCCGTGTTCCGCTCCTGGATGGGGAGGCGGGCCGTGGACTACCGGCGCGAGTTCCACATCACTCCGGAGATGGCGAACGGGACGGCGGTGAACATCGTGGCGATGGTGTTCGGCAACATGGGGGACGATTCCGCGACCGGCGTCGGTTTCACGCGCAACCCGGGCACGGGCGAGAACGAGATGTTCGGCGAGTACCTGACGAATGCCCAGGGCGAGGACGTCGTTGCGGGCATCCGCACGCCTAAACCGCTCGTCGATATGGAGAAGGAGATGCCCGAGCAGTACGCGCAGCTCGTCGATCTGCGCAACACGCTGGAGGCGCACTACAAGGAAGTACAGGACTACGAATTCACGATCGAGAAGGGCACGCTGTACTGCCTGCAGACGCGCAACGGCAAGATGAACGCGGCCGCAATGGTGCGGACATCTGTCGATATGGTGCGCGAGAAGCTGATCGACAGGCCGCGGGCACTGCTCAGGATCGATCCGAACCTCCTCGATCAGCTTCTGCATCCGCGCCTGGACCCGGATGCCGCCACACAAGCCGTGGCGACCGGGCTCCCGGCCTCCCCGGGCGCGGCGTCCGGGCACTGCGTGTTCGACGCCGATCTCGCCGAGAAGCTCGGCAGGACCGGCGAAAAGGTGATCCTGGTGCGCGAGGAGACGCGTCCGGAAGACATCCACGGCTTCTTCGCGGCCGAAGGCGTGCTGACCAGCCGCGGCGGCAAGACCTCGCACGCGGCCGTCGTGGCCCGAGGCATGGGCAAGCCCTGCGTGGCGGGCGCCGAAGGCATTGTGGTGGACGTGCGGCTGCGCCAGGCGCACGTGGGCGGTCACATCATCCACGAGGGCGACGTGATCACCCTCGACGGTGGCACGGGTTGCGTGTACCTCGGTGCGATACCGACGCTGCCGGCGCAATTCTCGGAGGAGCTGAAGACGCTGCTCGGCTGGGCGGACGAGACGGCCGACCTGAAGGTGATGGCGAACGCGGACACGCCCGAGGCGGCGCGCAAGGCGCGCGACTACGGCGCGATGGGGATCGGGTTGTGCCGGACGGAGCGCATGTTCAACGCCAGCGACCGGCTGCCGATCGTCATCGACATGATTCTCGCCAACAGCCGCGAGGACCGGCAGGCCGCGCTCGACAAGCTGTTGCCGATTCAGCGTGCCGACTTCATCGCGCTGTTCGAAGTGATGTCGCCGCGCCCGGTGACCGTGCGCCTGCTCGACCCGCCCATGCACGAATTCCTGCCTACCGAGCGTCAACTGCTCGACGAGATCGAGACCATGCGTCTGTACCGCGACGTGGTGCGCGGGCGTCAGGCGGCATTGCACGCAATCGAGACGACACAACCGTTGCCCGAGGCCTTTGTCGCGCTGAGCGAGGAACACATCGGGGAGGCCTTGATCAAGAAGGAAAACATGCTGCGCAAGGTGCGCGAGCTGCAGGAGATCAACCCGATGCTGGGCCATCGCGGCGTGCGGCTCGGCATCACCTACCCCGAGATCTACGCGATGCAGATCGAGGCGATACTCGAGGCCGCCGCGGATTGCGCGGAGCGGGGCATCGAGGTGCACCCCGAGATCATGGTGCCGCAGGTCATCACCTCTCAGGAGCTTGCCCGCGTCAGGAAGACGATCGACGAATTGACGGAGCAGCTGCGCCGGGAAGAGGGCCGTGACGTCGAGTTCAGGTTCGGCACGATGATCGAGACCGTGCGTGCCTGCACGCGCGCCGGAAAGCTCGCCGCGAACGCGGAATTCTTCTCGTTCGGCACCAACGACCTGACCCAGGCCGTGTTCTCGTTCTCGCGCGAGGACGCCGAGAACAAGTTCCTGCCGATGTACAACGAGACCGGCATCCTGCAGGACAACCCGTTCGAGGTCCTCGATATCCAGGGCGTCGGGCAGCTGGTCGAGATGACGGTCGAACGCGGCAGGGCCGTGCGCAAGGATCTCAAGATCGGGATCTGCGGCGAGCAGGGCGGAGAGCCGCGGTCGATACGGTTCTGCCACCACGTCGGGCTGGACTACGTGTCCTGCTCCGGACCGCGGGTGCCGATAGCGAGGCTGGCCGCGGCGAATGCGAAGCTGCGTGAGGCGGATTTCGAGCGCCGAGAGACCGTTCGCCCGTAGCACGTGCCTCCGGGTTCTATATAATGGCCCGCCCATCGGCAGGTTGACGCGGTATTGCGGGCGAGGCGCATGAGTAAAGCGAGGATCATCTACACACAGACGGACGAGGCCCCGGCGCTGGCGACGCATTCCCTGCTGCCGATCATCCAGGCCTTCACCCGGGCTGCCGGCATCGACGTCGAGACGCGAGATATCTCCCTGGCCGGCCGGATCCTCGCAAATTTCCCTGACAGGCTCGCCGAGGAGCAACGGGTCGGCGATGCGCTGTCCGAACTCGGCGACATGACGCAGTCGCCCGACGCCAACATCATCAAGCTGCCGAACATCAGCGCCTCGATTCCGCAGCTCACGGCCGCGATCGCGGAACTGAAATCACAGGGCTTCGACATCCCGGCCTATCCGGAGGAACCCGTCGACGACGACCAGCGCGAGATCCGCGAACGCTATGCAGTCGTGCTCGGCAGCGCCGTGAATCCCGTCTTGCGCGAAGGCAATTCGGACCGGCGCGTGGCCGCAGCCGTGAAACAGTATGCGAGGGCCCACCCGCACTCGATGGGCGAGTGGAGCCACGACTCCGCCACCCATGTCGCGCACATGGAACACGGCGACTTCTACGAGAGCGAACGGTCGGCGATCGTCGGCCGGGATGGCCACCTGCGAATCGAGCTCGATACGGGCCATGCACCGACCATCGTCCTGCGCGAACGGGTGCCGGTACTGGCTGGCGAAGTCGTCGATGCGGCGGTGATGGATTGCCATGCGCTGCGCGAATTCTTCGCGGCGTCGATCGAGGACGCAAAGGAGCAATCGGTGCTGTGGTCGCTGCACCTGAAGGCCACGATGATGAAGGTCTCGGACCCGGTCATGTTCGGTCATGCCGTCACGGTGTATTACGACCGGGTTTTCGAAAAGAACGCCGACCTCTTCGATGAACTCGGCGTGGAGCCGAACAACGGCATCGGCGACGTGTATGCGAAAATCGCCGGCCTGCCCGAGGACCGGCGCAGCGCGATCGAATCCGACATCCAGGCTGTCTATGCGGACCGGCCGCCGATGGCGATGGTCGACTCGGACAAGGGCATCACCAACCTGCACGTGCCGAGCAATATCATCATCGATGCTTCCATGCCGGCCGCGATCCGCGCGTCGGGTCGGATGTGGGGACCCGACGGCAAGCTGCACGATATCGAGGCCGTGATTCCGGATCGCTGCTACGCGGGCATCTACCAGGAAGTCATCGACGATTGCCGGCGGCATGGCGCCTTCGATGTGACCACGATGGGCAATGTCTGCAATGTCGGACTCATGGCGCAGAAGGCGGAAGAATACGGTTCTCACGACAAGACCTTCGTTATCCCGGCGGAGGGCACGGTCCGGGTAGTCGACGGAGATGGGGAGGTGCTTTTCGAACACGACGTGCGCGAGGGAGACATCTGGCGTATGTGCCAGACGAAGGATCTGCCGATACGCGACTGGGTACGGCTCGCCGTGAGCCGGGCCCGGCAGACGGGTTCGCCGGCCATCTTCTGGCTGGATCCCGCGCGCGGGCATGACCGTGTCGTGTCCGGGCTGGTGGAACGGTACCTCGAGGATCACGATACGAGCGGTCTCGACATCCGTATCGCGGCGCCGGTGGAGGCGATGCGCCAGACACTCGAGCGGGTCCGCGCCGGCGAAGACACGATCTCGGTGACCGGCAACGTGTTGCGCGATTACCTGACCGACCTGTTCCCCATCCTGGAGCTCGGGACGAGCGCCAAGATGTTGTCGATCGTGCCGCTGCTCGCGGGCGGGACGCTGTACGAGACGGGTGCCGGCGGTTCGGCGCCGAAACACGTGCAGCAATTCCTGGCCGAGGGTCACCTGCGCTGGGATTCGCTCGGCGAGTTCCTTGCCCTGGCCGTGTCGATCGGCGACATGGCGTCGAAGACGAGCAATGCGCGTGCGGCCGCCCTGGCGCAGGGGCTCGATACGGCCAACAGCCGCTATCTGGAGGAGAACAAGTCGCCGTCGCGCAAGACCGGCGAGATCGACAATCGGGGCAGCCATTTCTATCTCGCCAAGTACTGGGCACAAGCCCTGGCGACTTCTTCTGACACGGAACTCGCGGAGCGCTTCAAGCCGGTCGCCAGCGCGCTCACCGACAACGAAGAGAAAATCGTCGCGGAACTCGACGCGGCGCAGGGCCGACAGGTCGACATCGGCGGGTACTTCCGGCCGGATGAGCGGCTGGCCGCCGCCGCGATGCGGCCGAGCGCGACACTCAACCGGATCATCGACGGGATCTGACATGGCCGACATACTGGTCGCATACTCGACGGTCGACGGTCACACGCGTCGCATCTGCGAGCGAATCGCCGGCTTGCTCACAGAACATGGTCACGCAGTGAGGTTGTGGGATATCGACGCCGGCGGCAGCATCGTGCTCGAACCCTTCGACCGGATTGTCATCGGCGCGAGCATCCGTTACGGCAAGCACCGGCAACAGGTCAACGATTTTATCGACGCCCACCTCGGCGAACTGGAACGCAAGCCGAGCGCATTCTTCTCGGTGAATATCGTCGCACGCAAGCCGGAGAAGAACCGGCCGGAGACGAATCCCTACCTGCAGAAGTTCCTGAAGACGATATCCTGGCAGCCGCAGTTGCTGGCCGTGTTCGCAGGCAAGCTCGACTATCCGAGCTACCGGTTCCTGGACCGCCTCGCGATCCGCCTGATCATGTGGATGACGAAGGGGCCGACCGACCCGACCGCAGTCATCGAGTTTACCGACTGGGAACGGGTCGACGAGTTCGGACGACAGGTCGCGGATCTGTAGGCAACAGGCGGTCCTGTAGAATACCCGGCATGTGGAAGTCCGCGAAGATCCCGGCCGTCGTGTGCGTGGCGCTCTTGCCGGGCGCCTGCGTCTCGATCGAAGGCAGATACTCGCCGGACTGCATCGCGTTTGCCGGCGACACGATCAACCTTGCCGGCGGGCGCTTCGAATGGGACAAGTTCACGGACCAGGTCAGGACGGATGACGAGGGCAAGGTCGTCGATGCGTTCCCGGATTACCCCAGGCAGGGCAGCTACCGTGTCGATGGCGATCGTCTGTCGATGACGAGTGACAGCGGGGAAACTCTCCCGGTGTTTTATCTCGTGCGCAGCGGAGATCGCAGCTACCTTTACACGCAGGACCAGTATTTGGCTCGGGAGGAAGGCGGCAGGCCGGTACGCTGCCCGCTCGTGCGCGGCGGATTCCGGGAACCGGAGTAAGCCAAAACGGCGACCGGCAAAGCGGTCTCCGCAAACTGGGACCCGGCGCACATTTTCTTGTCGCAATATAGCGACGACGATCGGTCGGTTCCTTGTGGGCCACGACACCATCTGGTTAGCTATAGCCCTGTCCGTATGCAACGAGGGGCCAATGCGAACCATAAGGTCGATCGCGGCTATCGTCGTTTGCGTATGCCTGTCCCGCACCGCCGCGGCGGCGTCGGACGATGTCGTCGTATCGCATTTCGAGAGCCTGCAGCGGCTCGAAGTCGGCAAAGGCGCGGCAACCGCGGAACAGAAACCGCGGTCGACGGATTCCATCACGCTGAGCTTCGACGCGCTCGGCCGCAGCTTCGATCTGCAACTGGAGCCGAACAGGGCCCTGCTGCCGGCTTCGTCCTACGCAGCGTTGCCGAGCGAGGTCGGCGTCTATCGCGGACGGCTCACCGGCGCCCCGGACTCGTGGGCACGCATCGTCCTGGATCGCGGCGTGCCCGCCGGTCTGATCTGGGACGGCGAGCAGCTGTTTGCAATCGAAGCGCCGGGCGACAGCGCCGTGACGGCGGCCGGGCCGGTCATCTATCGGCTCGCGGATGCCTACGTCGTCCCGGGCACCATGAGCTGCGGCACCGCCGCTGCGTCCGGCAAGGGCTCGGTCGCCTATCGGAAACTGGTCGGCGAACTCGGGACCATGGTCTCCCAGGCGCCCGGCGCGGTGAAGGAGCTGCGGCTGGGAGCGATCGGCGACTACGAATTCACGTCCAGCAAGGGCGCGAACTCGGAGTCGGCGATCCTGGCGCGGCTCAACAACGTCGACGGCATCTTCAGCGAGCAACTCGGTGTGCAGATCACGGTACAGCAACTCGAGACCTACGCGAGCCCCGCCGATCCGTTCACCGGCACGACCGACGCCAATGCGCTGCTGGTCGAACTCGGCTCGTATCGACGCTCGACACCCGCGCAGAACAGCCAGGGCCTGACGCACCTGTTCACCGGGCGCAACCTGGATAGCTCGACGGTCGGCATCGCATATAACGGAGCGCTGTGCAGTTCGCAGTATGGCGCAGGCCTGACACAGGGCGATCACACGCTGACCACGGACAGCCTGATCGCGGCACACGAGATCGGCCATAACTTCGGCGCGCCACACGACGGCGAGTCGGGATCGGCTTGCGAATCCACGCCGGAGACCTACCTGATGGCACCGTCCGTGAACGGTAGCGACCAGTTCTCGCCGTGCAGCATTGGCCAGATGCAGGATGACATCGCGGGGGCATCCTGCATCACCGCGTTACCGGCGGTCGACATGGGTATTTCGTTGAATTCGACCACCATGCTGCTGCTCGGCGCGGACACGGTCCTCGCGTTCGACGCGCACAACAACGGTACGCTCGATGCGACCAACGTCGAAGTAGATATCACGCTGCCAACCAACGTCGACCTCGTCTCCGTCGAGGCGACGGGCGGTACCTGCAGCAGCGGCGCCGGCGCGGTGAGTTGCGTGCTCGGCACCGTCGTCGGTTCCGGCAGTCGCAGCGTGGACCTGACCGTGACCGCATCGAGTGTCGGCACAGGTTCGTTGACGGCAGCCGTTTCCGCCGACACGGACGACCGACCGGGCAACAACCAGCAGGTATTCGATGTCACGGTCGACCCTGCCGTGAACCTGGCGATCGCCGCGGCCGGCACTTCGACCGTCGCGATCGATCAATCCATCGTCGTCGACGCGACGATCGGCAACCTTTCCGTGCTCGACGCGACCGACGTGGCATTGACGGTGACCTTCGATGATGGACTTCGAGCCGACAGTGCGACCTGGACGGCAGGTTCCTGTACGGTGGCGCCGCAACGGGTCGATTGCCAGGCTGCCAGTTTGCCGGCTGCGTCGGACTCGGCCTTGCGACTGGGAATTGCGGGCACGGCCGCGGGCACGAAGCATTTCACGGCGACGCTGTCCTCCAGTGAGGCGGACGCGGATCTGAGCGACAACGGCTTCGACGGGACCGTCAAGGTCACCTCGGCGGGCAAAGAGAACGGAGGTGGCGGCTCCGGGCCGCCGTTGCTGCTCCTGCTCGCCCTGGCCGGCTTCGTCCGCGGCTACCGGTCCAGGAATTTGGCGTAGGCGCTGACGTATCTGCCCCGGCAGGCCTCGCTCTCGACCATGCCCTTGACGCCGCCGCGCGCAACTTCGGCCGGAAATGGCGGGCGTGGCTCGGCCTCGACTTCGATGCGTCGTTACTGGTTCTCTGTCAGTGCGGCGTCGATGACAGGCAGCATGAGGTCGCTACCGGTCGCACCGAGAGCATGCAACAGACGGCGCTTTTCACTGTTGTCGTTGCTGGCCTTGTAGAGCGCAAGGATTTGCTGGTCTCCTCCGGCGACGACGAGCCCTTGCAACGCCGCCCTGCGGATTCCGTCGGTCGAAGCACCGCGGTAGATGTCGACGAGCGTCGCGTCGCCTTCGTCACCGCCGACGACGCCGAGCGCCGTGATGGCCCGGACCTGTCGGTCGGGGTCACTCGTATCCGCCGCTAATTCGCGCAGGGACGCCGCGTCACCCGAGACGGCCAGCGCCTGAATCAGGGCATCCGACACGCCGGCCGCCTGTCGCAATTTGCGCAACTCGTCCTGCGCTCCCATCGCGCCGAGAGTGTTTACGGCAGCTTCGAGTTCCTGTGGTGACTTGGCGCTGGCGGCGATTTCGTAGACCGATTTGCTGTCGCCCGCGATCAGGTATGCGTCGAGCACGGCATGCCGCATTGCTTCGTCCCCGGACGCATATAGCCCGGAAAGGCTTGCCAGCGCTTCAGCATTGCCTCCGATGCCGATCATGCGAACGGCCTCGGGGCGTAGCCGTTCGTCGCCATGTTGTGCGACGTCGAGCAGCTGTGCCCGCGCTTCGGGGGCATCTATCTGGCCGAGCACGAACAGTGCGCGGGACTTCACCTCGTCGCTGTTGTTGCCGTCGATCACCTTGACGAGGATCGGCAGGGCACGTTCGTCGGGAGCGGCGACGAGGGCGCCCAGCGCCGCCAGCTTGAGCTGCTCGGATTCGGCATCCTTACCGTCGTCCACTGTCTGCGCGTATCCCGCGCCTGCGGCGAGCAATGTCAGCGCGAGAAGAAGATTCCTTTGTATCCGCATGTGTGCGATCCTCGATTCAGGTTTTCGTCGTAGCCTTGGATGTGCGGCTCGACAGTTTGGTTAGCATTACGTTCAACTCGAAAGACAGTTGTCTGCGCAGCGACTCGGCGTCATCCGGCGCGATGTCGTCCGAGGCGAGTCGCAGTAGTATCGGCTCGAATGCTCGAAGGACGCGCGCGACGTCTTGCTCGTCACTGCGCTCCGCTGCGCGCTCGAACATCCGGTTCTGTTGCACGATATCTGCGATCAGCAACGATCGCGTCCCGTCCGCATCGGCCGGCAATGTTGCCAGTTCGTGCCGGGTCTCGAGCAGGTAGGTATGCACGCCGCGGACGAATACCGCCGGGTCGGCGCGTGTGCCGCCACGGGCCGTGTC
>JBAUVS010000171.1:0-1968 GCA_049583345.1 Woeseiaceae bacterium | reverse complement strand
GTGAGCAGGGTCCCGGCGACGACGCCCGCTTTCGACAACGGCAGCGTGACCTTCAGGAAGCCTCGCACGGGCGAGGCATAGAGATCGCCCGCCGCCTCGATCAGGCTCGGATCGATTTTCTCGAGCGCGGCATACAAGGGCAACACCATGAACGGCAGGAAGTTGTAGGTCAGCCCGGCGACCACCGCAACCGGCGTGGCGAGCAAGCGGCCGTCCGCGCCCAGTATGTGCAGCCACTTCAAAAAGCCCACGACCGCGCCCTGGTCGGCGAGGATCAATTGCCAGGCCAGCGTACGGATCAGGAAGCTCGTGAAAAACGGCGCGATCACCATGACCAGCATGAGATTGCGCCACTTGCCGGCCTTGAATGCGATGGCGTACGCGAGCGGGTAGCCCAGCAGCAGGCACAATACGGTGGCAACCCCGCCGTACAGGAGCGAACGCGCAAAGGGCCCGGCATAGTCACGGATCGCGTGCACGTAGTTTGCGACATGCCAGGTCATTTCATAGCCGCTGTCCACGCCGCCCTGCGGGTCGTAAAGACTCGTCGCGATCAGCGAATAAAACGGTACGACGAAAAACAGCAGCAGCCATGCCATGCCGGGCAACAGCAGCCAGTAGGCGATCGGAATCCTGCGGCGCTGCGTCGCGCCCGATATCGCGTCCGGCTCGAGCGTGTCGCTTGCGCTCGTCACTGGCCGTCCGTCCCGGTCTCGACGCCGGCGCGCGCGTCCTGGTCGTGGTCGAGCAGAAAGCTGTGCGAGGCTTTCCAGTGCAGGTCCACGGACGAACCGGGTGCGAAGCGCTTGCGCACACCGGAGTTCTGCTCGAACACCGACAACTCCTGCCCCCACGGCATCCGCAACAGGTATTGCGTGCTGACGCCGACAAAGCTGACGTCGGACACGACCCCACCGGCCAGCGTATTGACGCTTTCCGCGGCGGCCTGCGACGCCTCGGTGAGATGGATTTTTTCGGGCCGAACCCCGACCCAGACGGCCCCCGTCGTCGACTTGGCGCGCGACCGGTCGGCGGCAATGCGGGTACCGGCGATATCGACCACGATCTGCGAGCCGTCGCTTCCCGTCACCGTACCCGCAATCAGGTTCGAGTAGCCCAGGAAATTGGCGACGAAGGTCGTCGCGGGATTCTCGTACAGATCTTCGGGCGTACCCGTCTGTTCGATAACCCCCTTGTTCATCACCGCGATGGTGTCGGCCATGGTCATGGCCTCCTCCTGATCGTGGGTCACGTGCACGAAGGTGAGTCCGACTTCCGTCTGGATCCGCTTGAGCTCGATCTGCATCTGGCGCCGCAGTTTCAGGTCGAGCGCGCCCAGCGGCTCGTCGAGCAGGAGCACGTCGGGCGTATTGATCAGTGCGCGGGCGAGCGCGACGCGCTGCTGCTGGCCGCCGGAGAGCTGGCTCGGTTTCTTGTGCGCCTGGCTCGTCAGCTCGACCAGCGCGAGCATGTCGTCGACGCGGGCAGCGTAGTCCCTGATTCCCCGGCGCCGCAGTCCGAAGGCAACGTTCTCGGCGATGGTCAGGTGCGGAAACAGGGCATAGCTCTGGAACACGGTATTGACCGGCCGCTTGTACGGCTTGACTCCGGCGACGTCATCTCCGCCGATGACGATGCGACCCGAGCTCGGCTGTTCGAGGCCGGCGATCATCCGCAGGGTCGTCGACTTGCCGCAGCCGGACGGCCCGAGCAGCGCAAAGAACTCGCCCTGCCGCACCCGGAGATTCAAATCCAGGACTGCCGTGAAAGAGCCGAAGCGTTTGGTGACGGCTTCCAGGCGCAGGTCCCGATTGCCGTCGCGCTGTGTCCCGGAATCGGCAGTGGTCGTGGTCAACGTCAGCCTCCGATGGCGTCGGCGAAATCCCGTTCGTAGAGCTTCGCCTGAGTCTCTTCCAGCGGCATGAACTGGAAAGCCTTGTCGAGAAAGTCGTCGGACGGGAAGATGAG
>JBAUVS010000170.1:0-4998 GCA_049583345.1 Woeseiaceae bacterium | reverse complement strand
TTCCGTCATAAATGACCCCGTATCATGTCGACAACATCAATCCGAATATCACGAGCCAGACCAGCAGCAGGAAGTGCCAGTAGATCGCACACAGCTCGACGCTCTGCTTCACGGCCTCGACGCCGTCTTTGCTCATCACCTTTACCGTGGCCCGCGCCCAGACGTACAGCCCGCCCAGGATGTGCAGGCCATGCGCGCCCGTCAACAGGTAGAAAAATGCATTCGCCGGGCTGCCGGTGATGGTCTGGCCCGTGGCAACGAGCTGCCGCCAGACGATGAGCTGCCCGGAGAGGAAGGCGACGGTGAGCAGGCCCGCCAGCAACAGGCCGGGCTTGACGATCGAGGGCCTGTCGTTGAGCGCGCCGTTCCTCGCCCACTGGAAGAAGACGCTGGCGAACACCAGGATCGCCGTGTTGACCCACAGCATCTGCGGATCGCTCAGGGGCACCCAGTCGCCGAGCGCCATGCGCAGCGAATAGGCGCTCATGATCAGCGCAAAGAAGGACGACACGACGGCGAGCAGCCCGGTCAGCGCGATCACCTTGGGCCGCGCGTTGAACGGCGCCTGGTAGCTCGACTCGTCGGACACATCGCCGGCGACCCACGGCTGCACGTTGAACGACTGCTTGAGCAGCCAGCCCAGCAGCGACGCGAGCATGATCGCGAGGATGATGAGGCCGATTTCCATCAGGCACTACTCGGTGCAGGCTCCATACTGTGGTCGCGTCCGACGGGCGCCACCTCCGGCGGCACGTTCTGCGGGATGTAGTCGTCGGGGTAACCGGGCACGCTGTAGTCGTAGGCCCAGCGGTAACAGACCGGCAGGTCATGCCCCCAGTTGCCGTGCTTCGGCGGCGTGTCGGGCGTCTGCCATTCGAGCGAGTTCGCGTGCCATGGATTCGGGTCGGCCTTCGGCCCCTTGCGCAGGCTCCAGATGACGTTCGTGAAGAACAGGATCTGCGTCAGCGCGACGAAGATCGCGGACATCGTGATCCAGGCATTCAGATCCTGCGCCGAAGCCGGCAGGAAGTCCGTGTTGCCCATCGCGAAGTAACGGCGCGGCACGCCCTGGAAACCGAGGTAATGCATTGGAAGGTAGATCGAGTACGTGCCGAGGAAGGTCATCCAGAAATGCCACTTGCCGAGCGTCTCGTTGTACATCCGGCCAGTGATCTTCGGCCACCAGTGATAGATCGCCCCGAACACGACCAGGATCGGCGAAACCCCCATCACCATGTGGAAATGCGCGACCACGAAATAGGTATCCGACAGCGGCAGGTCGATCGTGACGTTGCCGAGGAACAGGCCCGTCAGGCCGCCGTGGATAAACGTGAAGATGAACCCGATTGCGAACAGCATCGGCACGCGCAGATGGATGTTGCCTTCCCACAGCGTCAGTACCCAGTTGTATACCTTGATCGCGGTCGGCACCGCGATGATCAGCGTCGTGGTCGCGAAGAAGAACCCGAAATATGGATTCATGCCGCTGACGTACATGTGGTGAGCCCAGACGACGAAGGAAAGTCCGCCGATCGCGAGGATCGCCCATACCATCATGCGATAGCCGAAGATGTTCTTGCGGGCGTGCGTCGACAGCAGATCCGAGACGATGCCGAAGGCCGGCAGCGCGACGATGTAGACCTCGGGGTGGCCGAAGAACCAGAACAGGTGCTGGAACAGGATGGGACTGCCGCCCGTATAGCCCGGATTGGCGCCCATCGAGCTGACGGCCGGCATGAAGAAGCTCGTGTGCAGCGTCTTGTCGAGCAGCATCATGATGGCACTCACGAGCAGCGCCGGGAAAGCCAGCAAGCCGAGCACGGTGGCCGTGAAGATGCCCCACACCGACAGCGGCAGCCGCATCAGGGTCATGCCCCGGCAGCGTGCCTGCAGCACCGTGGTGACGTAGTTCAGGCCGCCCATCGTGAACGCAATGATGAACACGGCCAGCGAGACCAGCATCAGGTCGATGCCCCATTCGGTTCCGGGCGTGCCCGCCGCAATCGCCTGCGGCGGATACAGCGTCCAGCCGGCGCCCGTCGAGCCGCCCGGCACGAAGAAGCTGGTCAGCAGGATGATCACCGACAGAAGGTACACCCAGTAGCTGAGCATGTTCATGTACGGGAACACCATGTCCCGCGAACCGCACATGAGCGGGATGAGGTAGTTGCCGAAGCCACCGAGGAACAGCGCCGTGAGCAGGTAGATCACCATGATCATGCCGTGCATCGTAATGAACTGGTAATAGTGCTCGGGCGTGATGATCGAGAAGGTGTCCGGGAAGCCGAGTTGCAGGCGCATCATCGCCGACAGGACCAGCGCGATCACGCCCACGAAGATCGCCGTGCCGCCGTACTGGATCGCGATGACCTTGTGGTCCTGGCTCCAGATGTACTTGGTTATGAACGTCTGCGGATCGTGATGTTCGATCTCGTGATCGCGATCGGCGATGGCAACGTATCCCATTCAAGAACCCTCGAACTGCTAAAGCGTGTCTATGTAAGCGATGATGTCGTTGGCGGTCTGATCATCGACCACGGAGTTGGCCATCAACTCCATCTGGAAACCGTAGTAATCCTTGGGATGCGAGCCGCGGACACCCTGTTTGAAATTATGTATCTGCCGCTGCAGGTACCAATCCGACATGCCCGCCGTGCGCGGCGCGTTCGTCGCGCGTATGCCGTGTCCGTCCGCGCCGTGGCAGTACGCACACGTCGCGTAATGCTTGCGCCCGTTCTCGACGTCTCCCTCGATCGTGGCCGGCGCCGGCTCGTCCGGCAGCGTGCCGATATACGCCACGACGTTGTTTATTGCGGCCTCGTCGGCGAGGGTCGCCGCCATCGGCGCCATCTGCTTCCCGAACGTATCGTCGGGATGCGCGCCCCGTATGCCGGCCTTGAAATCCTGCAACTGGCGCTTCAGGTACCAGGGGCTCTGGCCCGCCAGCTTCGGCGCATTCAGCGCGACCTGACCCTGTCCCTGCGGGCCGTGACAGGCTGCGCAGACCGCATAGCTCGCGGCGCCGAGCGCGGGATCGCCGGGCTTGGCCACGGCCTCCTCGGCGTAGGTCGGCTGCTTCGCGAGCCACTGGTTGAAATCCTCGGGCTCGTCGACGACGACCGCGCCGCGCATCGCAAAATGGGCGATGCCGCAGAGTTCCTCGCAGAGCACCTCGAAGCGACCGGTCTTGGTCGGCGTCAGCCAGGTGAAGGTCTGCATGCCGGGTACCAGGTCCATCTTGACGCGGAATTGTGCGACGGCGAAGTCGTGCAACACGTCCTTGGACCGTAGCAGGAACTTCACCGGCCGGCCCAGAGGCACGTGCGCCTCCGGGTTGTAGACCAGTACGTCGTCCTGGCCATGCGGGTCCTCCGGGTCGATGCCGAACGGGTTGTCGTCGCTGATGCGCTCCGCGTCGACTTGCCCGAATCTGCCGTCCTCGCCGGGATATCGATAGGTCCAGTGCCATTGCTGACCGATGGCTTCGACGACCATGGCGTCGTCCGGTACCTGGATGAACTGCCGCCAGACGAACAGGCCGGGGGTCAGCATCGCGGCGACACCGACTGCCGTCAGCAAGGTGAGCCAGGTCTCGAGCTTTTTGTTCTCCGGCTCGTAGTTCGCCTTGGCGCCTTTCTTGTGCCGGTAACGCAACACCGAATACGCCATGAACAGGTTGACCGAGACAAAAACGAACCCCGTCACCCACAGGGTGATATCGACCGTGAAATCGACCATCGACCAGTTCGACGCCAGCGGCGTGAAGGTCCAGGGACTGAAAAGATGAAAGAGGATGGAGCCGACGACCAGCAGGATCAATACAACAGCTAAAGGCATACCCCATCCACCCCTTCGTTGATTAACGCGATGCGGATTGCCGGCAGCATGGCCGGTCTTCTTCTTGGAATTCGAGGATACTAGAAGAGGCGGTCGATGTCTTGCTTCACAACCTCGTGGGTCTTCTTCAGATCGGACTCGAGATGATCCATTTCCTGCTCCAGCGGGGTCGTCAGCTCCGCCGTACGCACCCGCCATTCGACGTCCGGCAGGACGAGGGGCTTCGCGGGCGCCGGCGCCGGCTCGGTGCCGGGCAGATTGACGACCACGACGATCGCGGCAGCCAGGGCCATGCCGGTCAGGCTGCTCGCCCACCAGAACAGCGCCGGCCGCCACGGCCGTGGAGCCGGCTGCCGCTCGGGCCTGACGCCCTCGAGCGATGCCCGGATACGGCGGTCGAGTTCGTCGGAAACCCTGAAATCGATGCGGTCTGCGTCCTCGCGCAATTGCCTTGCGAGCTCATCCATAGACTTCACCCATGTCGTCGTCGTTGTTCAATTCGAGTTCGAGGCTGCGCCGGCCCCTCATCAGGTTGACCTTGGTCCACGAGACGGAGCGGTCGAGCACCGCCGAGATGTCGGTCACCGACATGTCTTCCACATAACGCAGCCACATCGCGCAATACACTTCCTCGCTCAACAGGCGGCGCGCCGTGAGCCACAGGTTCTCGCGATCCGACGCCGCGATGCACTGCGAGAGCGGGTCGCTCTCGGCGTCCGCGAGCTCACCCAGTTCCTGCGTACCGACGGCTCGGATTTTCGCCGCGTTGTTGACCGCGATACGGTACAGCCAGGTCGAAAACCGCCACCTGGAATCGTAACTCGGCAGGTAGCGGTAGGCGTTCACGAGCGTGTCCTGGAGTGCATCCTCGGCATCGGCGAAGCTGGCAGAGCGCGTCAGCAGGAATCGCAGCAAGCGGCCGCGGTAGGCTTCGACGAGCTGCGTGAACGCGGCTGCCGATCCGCACCGGGCCGCCTCGATCAACGCCGTCTCGCCTTTCACGCGCCGCTCACGTCATTCGATCGTATCGACCAGTACCTTCGGATCGACCGAGACCCTGAGCGTCAGCGTCTTGTCGTCGACAGCCACGGTCGTGCCCTGCAGCAACGAGCTGATCTCCGGATCGAGGTCATCGTTGAATACCTGCAGGCTGATCAGCCC
>JBAUVS010000169.1:0-4250 GCA_049583345.1 Woeseiaceae bacterium | reverse complement strand
GGCGCGGATTTTCGCCGGTGTGGACGTGACCCGGGAGCCGATCCCGGTGCTGCCGACGGTGCATTACAACATGGGCGGCATTCCGGCGAACATCCACGGCCAGGTCATGACGAGTCGCGACGGCGATGCCGAGGCAGTCGTGCCGGGGCTCATGGCGATCGGCGAGGGTGCCTGCGTGTCCGTACACGGTGCGAACCGGCTGGGGTCCAATTCGCTGCTCGACCTCGTCGTGTTCGGGCGTGCCGTCGCCCATTTCTGCACGGACACGATGACGCCCGGAACCCGGCATCGGCCGCTCGCCAGCGATGCCGGCAAGACTAGCGTGGACCGGATCGAGCGCCTGCTGCATGCGGACGGTTCGCGTCCGACGGCGTCGATCCGCCTCGAGATGCAGAAGGTCATGCAGGGCCATGCCGCCGTGTTCCGGACGGGCGCAACGCTGGCCGAGGGCGTGGACCTGCTCCGCAAGGCGCACTCCGCGCTCGAGGACGTGCGGCTATCGGACCGCTCGCTGATCTGGAATACCGACCTCGTCGAGTCGATGGAGCTGGAGAATCTCATGCTGAACGCGATCGCGACGATCCGTTCCGCGGCGAACCGGAAGGAGACTCGCGGTGCGCACGCCAGGGAAGACTACCCGGAGCGTGACGACTCGAACTGGCTGAAGCATACCCTGGCATGGGTCGACGCCGACGGCGAAGTGCGTTTCGACTATCGGCCGGTGCACCTCAAGACCCTGACCGATGAGGTCGAAACCATCCCACCCAAAGCGCGCGTGTACTAGGAGGTCCCGTCTTGGCCGATTTACGATTGCCGGCACATTCCAGAATCGAGAAGGGCAGCCATCATGCCGCCACGGAGGGCGCCGGCAGGCCGCGCGTCTTTGCCGTGTATCGATACGATCCCGACACCGGCGACAGGCCGCGCGTCGATACCTACGAACTGGATCTCGATCGTTGCGGGCCGATGGTGCTCGACGCCCTGATCGCGATCAAGAACGAGATCGATCCGACTCTGACGTTCCGCCGCTCCTGTCGCGAGGGTATCTGCGGATCGTGTGCGATGAACATCGACGGCGGGAACACGCTGGCGTGTACGCGAGCCATCGATGACGTCAAGGGCGAGGTCAGGATCTATCCCCTGCCGCACATGCCGGTGATCAAGGACCTGGTGCCGGACTTCACGAACTTCTATGCGCAGTACGCATCCGTCGGCCCCTGGCTCAAGACACGCACTCCGGCGCCTTCGGACCGCGAGCGGCTGCAGACCAAGGAGGAACAGGAACGGATCAACGAGCCGGCCGCCTGCATCCTGTGTGCCTGCTGTTCGACCGCCTGCCCCAGCTACTGGTGGAACAGCGACCGGTATCTCGGTCCGGCGGCGTTGCTTGCCGCCTATCGCTGGCTCGTGGACAGCCGCGACGAAGCGACCGGCGAGCGCCTCGACGAACTCGAGGACCCGTTCCGGCTGTATCGGTGCCACACGATCATGAACTGTACCCAGACCTGCCCCAAGAACCTCAATCCGGCCAGGGCGATCGCGGAGACGAAGAAGATGCTTGCGGAGCGCCGATTTTGACGCCGGCCCGGATTCCGGAGGTGAATCTGTAGGAGCGCTGCTTGCCAGCGCGACCACGGTCGCGGCGGCGAGCGCCGCTCCCGCAGCCGGGACCCCATGACCGAGACGGCTTCCAGATTGCGCTGGCAATGCCGGCGAGGCACGCGGGAACTCGACGTGCTGCTGCTCCGCTATCTCGAAAACCGGTATCCCGGCGTGGGGGAGTCCGAAAAGGCCGGGTTCCGGGCGCTTTTGAAACTTCAGGATCCCGAACTCATCGGCTATCTGTTGCAGGGTCTTCCTCCCGCACCGGAATTTGCCGATGTCGTCCACGCCATACTCGTTGCGGCTCGTCCCTGAACGCGGCCTGCGACGCCTCGTCATCGCGAGCGGCGTGCTGGCAGCCGGGTTCGGCACGACAGTGATCGCGGGCCTCGAATTGCCTGGCTTCGCACGGCTGTCAGCGGCAGTCCTCTGGCTCGCCGTGAGCCTCCGCGAGACGTGGCGCCTCGGCCGTGCTTTCGGTCGTCTCCGGGCCATCCGGCTGTACGCCGGCGGCAAGGCCGAACTGACCTGCCCCGATGGCCGCAGCATGCGCGGGTCGTTGCTCGGCGGCAGCGTCGTGCTCGGGCGCCTCGCGTGGCTGCGGTTCCGCACGGAAGACGGCCGTCGGTATGCCGAACTGTTGCGTCCGAACTCGGCTTCGATCGAGGCCTGGCGCCGCCTGCGGGTGCTCTCGAGGCACTTGGGAGCGGCTCGGTGAAGCTGCTACCATGCCCCGGCTTCGAATCGAGTCACATAATGCCCATCGCACCCATTGATCCGAGAGAACTTTCGGGACCACGGCCGGTCTATCCGGAGGTCGGGCAATTGCGTCTCGCAGCGGCTAAGGCGCGACCGCATGTCGAATGAATCGACAGACTGGGAACTGGTCAAGCGGGTCCAGAAGGGCGACAAAGGCGCATTCGACGTTTTGGTGCTCAAGTACGAGCACAAGATAGTCAATCTGGTGATGCGTTATGTGCGTGATCCGGAACAGGCATTGGACATCAGCCAGGAGGCTTTCATCAAAGCCTACCGGGCATTGCCGAGGTTTCGCGGCGAGAGTGCTTTCTACACGTGGCTTTATCGTATCGCCGTCAATACTGCGAAAAATTACCTGGCGGCGCAGAGGAGACGGCCGACGGATGTCGAACTGGACTTGCAGGATTCCGAACAGTACAACCTTCATGCCAAGTTGAAGGAGACGGATACTCCGGAAGGAGTGACGCTGAGTCAGGAATTGCAGAAAACTCTCGAGCGGGCGATCGAGGCATTGCCGGACGACCTGAGGACGGCGATTATCTTGCGCGAACTCGACGGGATGAGTTATGAAGAGATCGCACAGACGATGGATTGTCCTGTCGGAACGGTGCGGTCGCGGATATTCAGGGCTCGTGACGCCATAGGCAAGAAGGTCGGAGCACTGATGCGGTGAACAGGCGGGGAACTATGAACGACGCAATCAAGATGCAGATCTCGGCTTTCGTCGACGGCGAGTTGCCGGAGAACGAGGCCCAGTTGTTGCTGCGCCGGATGAGCCAGGACAGGCAGCTCCGGCAGCAGGCGGCAGCGTACCTCATGATCGGACGTTCGCTGCGCGGCGAGCGCAGCCTCGCCGGGATGATGTCGTTGCGCGAGCGCATCGCCACCGCGATAGACAACAACGCCGCAGCAGAGGATCCCGCAGCCACGGGCGCCGAGTCGCCACGCTACCTGCGGCCGTTGCTCGGTCTCGCCATCGCCGCGAGCGTGGCGCTCGTGGCGATCGTCGGTCTGCAGCGGACATCGGACGTCCCCGCATCCAGGCCGCCCGCGGGCGCGGTGGCCGATACCGGCTACACCGTGCCCGAACTCCCGGACGATCAACTGCGCGAGTACTATCTGCGACACAGCGCCAGCTCGTCGCTGTTCGGCACGAGCAGTATCAATGCCCGGCTCGTGACGCTGCAGCTGCGGGAAGGCGTGCTCGTCGAGTCGGACGCCGGCGATAACGAACCTGCAGACGCCGAACCGAAGGACGCGGCGAACGTCGAGCCCCGGAGTCCGTAACGAGTCATGACGCCCGCCAGCATGCGACGCACCGCGATGGCATGGGCGCTGAGCGCGACCCTCGCGTCCGGAATAGCGGAGGCTGCCCCGGGGCCGCACGAATGGCTGGACCGCATGGCGGCCGCCGTGCAGGGGACGAACTACGAAGGCACCGTCATCCGGATGCAGAATGGCACGGTCGAAGCACTCAAGGTCGTGCACGTGGTCACGGACGGCGTGGTCCACGAGAAGGTCATCGTTCAGGAAGGGAATGGCCTCGAGATAATCCGCAACGGCAACGAAGTGCAATGCATCCTTCCCGACGAGAAGTCGGTACTCGTGGAGGAATGGAACGATCAGAGCGCGCTGTTTGCCAGCCTGCCCTCGAGCGATATCCGATTCGGCAGCGAATACGACGTATCGATCGTCCGCACCGAACGCGTGGCAGGACGCAAGACGGTGCTGCTTGCGATCAGGCCGCATGACGGTTACCGGTTCGGGCATCGGATCTGGCTCGATACCGAGACCGGCTTCCCGCTGCAGACGAAATTGATCGCGGACGACGGCACGGCCATCGGGCACGTGAAATTTGCAGACATCAGTCTCGACAAGGACATCCAACC
>JBAUVS010000168.1:0-5542 GCA_049583345.1 Woeseiaceae bacterium | reverse complement strand
CTGATGTTCACGATGGGTGTCATGCTGTTCTCGACGATGGCATTGATGCCGCCTTTCCTGCAGACGCTGCGTGGATACCCGGTGATCACGGCGGGATTGCTGCTCGCGCCGCGGGGCCTCGGCACGATGTTCGCGATGAACCTGGTCGGCCGGTTGATCGGCCGCGTCGACACGCGCTGGCTGTTGTTGTTCGGGTTCTCGCTGATGGCCATCTCGCTGTGGGAGATGGCCGGATTCAACCTCGACGTCGGCACCTGGCCGATCGTGCACACCGGGATCGTGCAGGGCATCGGCCTGGGTTTCGTGTTCATCCCGCTGACCACGACGGCTTTCTCGACGCTGGCGCCGAAATTCCGCAATGAAGGTACGGCGATGTTCAGCCTGATGCGCAATATCGGCAGCAGCGTCGGCATCTCCGTCGTCATCACGATCCTCGGCCGCCAGGCGCAGATCAACCACGCGGACCTTGCGAGCGTCCTGAACCCGTTCCGCCTGTCCAGCCTGCCCACGGCCCTGCCCAGGGTCTGGGATCTCGGCGGCAGCACGGGCGCGCTTGCCCTGAACGGCGAAGTGACGCGGCAGGCGCTGATGATCGCCTATCTCGACGACTTCCGGCTTATGATGTACCTGACGCTGCTGGCGGTGCCGTTGCTGTTGTTATTGCGGCCGCCGAAGTACGCGCAGAGTGCGCCCCGGACCGCATGAAAGCCTGCGGCCGGCGGCGTGAGAGCGGGCGGGCCTGAAACAGAAGAATGCCATGAAATTCATCAAGACGACGTTGATCGGGGGCGCAGTGTTCATGGTCCCGGTCGTCCTGCTCTTCATGATCGTCCTGCGGGCACATTCGATCCTCAAAGCGGCGGTCGAACCGATGGCGCGCTTCCTGCCGATCCATGCCGTCGGCGGCATCGCGCTGTCGAGCATAATCGCCGCCGCGATCCTGCTGCTCATTTGCTTCCTGGCAGGAATACTGGCGCGGTCGGCCGTCGCCCGGTCCGCGATCGAGGCCGTCGAAGCGAAGATTCTGAACAGGATCCCCGGCTACACCTTGCTGCGGGCCATAACGAATTCGCGGGACGAGAATCGTGTGCCGGAACTGCAGCCCGTGCTGGCGAAGCTGGACGATATGTCGCAGGTAGGCTTCGAGGTCGAGAGGCTGCCTGACGGCCGTTGCGTCGTCTATCTGCCCAACGCGCCGAACCCGTTGTCGGGCATCGTCTGCGTACTGGATGCGCACCGCGTGACACCGCTCGAGATCTCGGCGAAGGCGGTGCAGGAGCACGTCGAACAACTCGGCAAGGGGTCCGCGGCGCTTTTCGAAGCGCATCGCCATGTGGGCTAACGCGGTCGTCGTCCTGGTCGCCTCGGCCGCGGCGGTCGTGCTGTTCTCGAAGCGGCTCGAGCAAGCCACGGCATGGAAGGCCACGGTGACGCCGCTGGCATCCATCATCGGTAGCGGATTCCTGGTGTCCGTCCCGTTGCTCGCCCACGAAGTCGGCAACTGGGCATTGCCCGCAATGGGTGCCCTGATCGTCGTCGCCTACGTCGTGGGCGCGGCGATCCGTTTCAACATCCGCTATGCCGAGCCGATGCTCGCCGCACCGGCCGAAGACGAGGAAGTCCGCATCACCCAGTCGCTGGAGTATCTCTCGCATTTCGTGCTGGCGTTCGCCTACTTCATCTCCGTGGCGTACTACCTCGTCCTGCTCGGCAATTTTCTGCTGGACGGCATCGGTGTCACCCATACCGTGGCGGCCAAGTGGATCGCCACCGCGATCCTGGCAATCCTCGGTTCCCTCGGCTTGTTGAGGGGACTCGGGACGGTGGAACGCATCGAGAAATACACGGTCGGCCTCAATCTTGCCGTCATCGCGGGGCTGCTCGGCGGCCTGCTCTGGTACAACGGAGCGACGCTGGCGGCGGGCGACTGGCAACTCGCCGCTGCCGCACCGAAGTTCAGCCTGCATACGCTGCAGGTATTGCTGGGCCTGCTCATCGTCGTGCAGGGCTTCGAGACGTCGCGGTTCATGGAAGACGAGTTCGACGCCGACACACGGATCCGGACGATGCGCTACGCGCAGTGGATTGCCGCCATCGTGTATGTCGTGTTCTTCGCGATGATGTCCGGCCTGTTCCCGTATCTGGGCCACAAGACCAGCATCACCGCGACGATCGCGCTGGTCGGGCATGTCGCTGTCGTACTGCCGATACTGCTGACGATCGGTGCCGTCGCGAGCCAGTTCAGCGCGTCGGTCGCCGACAGCGTGGGTTGCGCCGGGCTCCTGGAGGACATCGCCTGCGGGCACCTGAACCTGCGCCACGCCTATCCGCTGATCGCAACGATTGCGATCGCTATCGTCTGGAGTACCCAGGTCTTCGGGATCATCGCCCTGGCTTCCCGGGCATTCGCATTGTTCTATCTTGTGCAGACCTCTGTGGCGCTGTCGGTGGCCTGGGAGACGAAGGACCTGCAAAACCGCGCGGGCCATATGGCGCTGTATTCCGTCGGCGCGGCGTTTTGCCTCTGTATCGTGCTGTTCGGCGTCCCGTCGGGAGGCTGAGGTGGGTTGCCGGGGCCGCGTGTTACGGCCCCGGCACGTGACTCATCGATTAACGACCCGATGCCACCGATTTCAGTTGCTCTTCGATCTTCGCAAGATTGAAGGATCCGGGCGACTGGCTCGGCGGGTAGTCCTGCATGGTCTTCAGGAATTCGGCCGCCGATGCCTGCAGCGGGACGATCACGAATACCCGCGAGAGGAACCAGTCGTTGTACGTGTTGGAGTTGTGCTGGGCCTTCTCGAACGGGTCCCGGCGCAGGTTGAACAACAGCGGGACGCGCAATTCGGTGAACGGTTCGCGCCAGACACCGAACGCCTGCCCGCGATTCTCCAGGAACACCACCTTCCATGCTTCGTAGCGCGCGGCGACGACCTGGCCGTCGTCGTTCACGTACCAGAACTCGTGCCGCGGCGACTGGTCGGTCTTGCCTTCCAGGTAGTCGACCATGTCGTAGCCGTCGACGTAGTTGCGATATTTCCTGTCGCCCAGCTTGACGCCCTTGCGCAACTGCTCCTTGATGTCCGGATTGCCGGCGATGTCCGCGAAGGTCGGCAGCCAGTCCTCGTGCGCGACGATGCCGTTCAGCGTGACGCCGGCCGGGAAATGCCCGGGCCAGCGGACGAATGCCGGCACGCGGTATGCGCCTTCCCAGTTCGAATTCTTCTCGCTTCGGAACGGCGTCGTGCCCGCGTCCGGCCAGGTGTTGTAATGCGGACCGTTGTCCGTCGAGTACATGACGACGGTGTTGTCGGCGATGCCGAGATCGTCCAGCAGCTTCAGCAACTGGCCGACGGTGAAGTCGTGCTCGATCATGCCGTCGGTATACTCGTCATTGCCCGGGTGGCGGTGATCGGCCCGGACGTGGGTACGGAAATGCATGCGCGTCCCGTTCCACCAGACGAACCAGGGCTTGCCGGCGGCCTGCTGCTCGCGGATGAATTCCATCGCGCGTTTCGACGTCTCGTCGTCGATGGTCTCCATGCGCTTCTTCGTCAGCGGCCCGGTGTCCTCGCAACGCTGCTTGCCCATTTTGCCGAAGCGGGGATCCACGGTCTTGTCGTCGACGTCGGTCGCGTAGCAATGCATGACACCGCGCGGCCCGAACGTCTGGAGGAAGGTCTTGCCGTTCTTCATCACCATGTCGGCGGGATAGTCCTCGTTCTCGGGCTCTTCCTCGGCGTTCAGGTGGTAGAGGTTACCGAGGAATTCGTCGAAGCCGTGCACCGTCGGCAGGTGCTCGTTGCGGTCGCCCTGGTGGTTCTTGCCGAACTGGCCGGTGGCATAACCCTGGCTCTTGAGCACGGTGGCCATCGTGACGTCCGATGCCTGCCAGCCCTCCTTGGCGCCGGGCAATCCCACCTTGGTCATGCCCGAACGGACGGGGACCGACCCGCTGATGAATGCCGCGCGGCCGGCGGTGCAGCTCTGCTGGCCGTAGTAGTCGGTGAACGACAGGCCCTCGTCCGCGATGCGGTCGATGTTGGGGGTCTGGTAGCCCATCATGCCGCGGCTGTTGTGGCTGATATTCCAGGTCCCGATGTCGTCGCCCCAGATGACCAGGATGTTCGGCTTTTCCGTTTGCGCGAACGCGCTTGTCGCGCCCAGCAATAGCGCCGCCGGCACCGCCAGCTTCGCGACGCGGCGCAGGATTTCGCTCATTAATACCATTTGTTCTTCTCCAACGTAGAAAATGACGGGTTCGAGACCCGGCCCCGGTGATGCCGGCGAGATGAGACCCCCACAGACCCCACGAACTCGGCACGATCGGCCGAGCAACTTACCGATCATAGCCGCAGTTCGTGACGCGACACCGATCAAACTTGTGTATTGAGCGGTCGCTAAAAGAATGTGACGAACGATGAATAGGGAGGCGTACCCGGATGCGAAGTCTCATCCTGCGATTGGCAGGCTCGACTCATTGTGCCGCGGTGGGCGTCTGGCACCCGTCCAGCAGCGTTCCCTGCACGCGATTCGGTTCGCCGATGAGGTCGTAAAATTTCTCGACATAGTTCCTCGACCAGCGCATTGCGCGGTGTGCGGAGGACGACGTCCCGGCGACCTCGTCGATGACACGGAACACGGCGTCGCGCCTGCGCTCGAAGAGTCCGATGGTGGCAGGCAACAGGGCGTTGTCGATGCACAGCCCCTTGTAGAAGCGATTGCGCACGCTCGGTATCGGATACCGCGGATTGGGTTCCGCATACGGTGCGTTGACGAGGCCCGCGAAGTCGAAGTCGAAGGGCAGGGCGATGTAGGGCGGGCCGTCCGTCGAAGACAGGATATCCGAGTTGTGACAACAGCTCTTGTCCGGTTCTGGATTGACGAGTGAGTATTCAGTATTGCCAATCATGAATTCGAACAGGTCCACGAGATTCCGCCGTGCAGGTTCGTATTCGTCTTCGCTCGCGCGCTTCACGCTGACTCGCTTTAGCGCATTGCGCTTTGCTACCGCCTTCTCGCCCTCGATGACGAAAGCGAAACGCGTCATCCTGGTCCCCGTCTGCGTATCGACATACGTTATTTCCAACAGCCGCACGCCGTAGCTGATTTCCGTCAGTACCTGGAACAATCGATAGGCCAGGTATTCGCGCGGGACGACTTTCGTGTAACCGGCATCGGCAGGCTTGCATTGCGTGACGAGCTTGAGTTTGTCCTGGCCGTCGAACAGCGTTCCGGCAACCTCCGTGTTCCTGAAATTCAGCCGGATCGGTGCAAAATCGCAGTGCACCCTGTCGCGCCTGTAATGCCCGCGCGTGCGCAGCTTGACGGCAAGGGGCTTGCTCGATCCGTCGGCGTCCACGTAGATCAAGTTGCCTGCGACATCGTCCTCGTCGGACCTTTCGTCCATGAGCGTCTTGAACGGTGCTTCGAGCGTTACCCGAAGAACCCCGTGCTCCGCAAACAACGGAGCCGGGGGCAGGACGGCGGCCGGAAGCGTCGGCGGGACCGCCAATGACACCAGGGCCGCAAGCCCGCTAAT
>JBAUVS010000167.1:0-1573 GCA_049583345.1 Woeseiaceae bacterium | reverse complement strand
ACACCGAGCGGCCACGGCGACCTGCCGCGCTGGCGGGAGGCCCTGGCCACGCTGCGCGAAACGCCGGCGGACAACAGCGAGCGCATCCGCGAGCTGCTGCTGACGCTCGCACCCTGGCGCAAGGGCCCGTTCGACGTAGCCGGCGTCAGAATCGACGCCGAGTGGCGCAGCAACCTCAAATGGGCGCGCCTTGCGGCCGCGATCGCGCCGCTCGAAGGACGCAGTGTCCTCGACGTCGGCTGCGGCAACGGTTACTACATGTTGCGCATGCTCGAAGCCGGCGCCCGGGCCGTGCTCGGCGTCGACCCGACGCTCCTGTATTGCCTGCAGTTCCTGGCCGTGTGCCGTTACCTTGCGCCGCAACCGGCGTTCGCGCTGCCGCTCGCGCTGCACGAATTGCCGGCCGGGGCGCGCGCGTTCGACACGGTGTTCTCGATGGGCGTGCTGTATCACCGGCGCGCACCGCTCGATCACCTGCGCGAACTCCGCGACGCGTTGCGGCCGGGCGGACAACTCGTGCTCGAGACGCTGTTCCTGCCCGGCGAGGACGCGTTTGCGCGGACCCCGGCCGAGCGCTATGCACGCATGCACAACGTCTGGCTGTTACCGACCGTCCCGGAACTCCTCACCTGGCTCGCGCGGTCGGGATTCCGCGATGCCGAGGTCGCCGACCGCTCCCGGACCACGCCCGCCGAGCAACGCCGGACCGAGTGGATGCCGTTCGAATCGCTGGCCGATGCACTCGATCCCGGCGACCCGGACCGCACGGTCGAAGGCTGGCCCGCGCCGCGGCGCGTCGTGGTGCTTGCAAACGCCGGCTAATTTCCTTATTTTCAGTTTAAACAGAAATAAGAGAATTGCCATGAAGCTGTCGCCGGCTGTCGAGCGATACGTCCTGCACTGGGGCGAAATGGGCACGCGCTGGGGCACCAATCGCACCGTCGCGCAGATCCATGCGCTGCTGTACCTGTCGCCGGAGCCGCTGACCGCCGACCAGATCGTCGAAGCCCTGTCCGTCGCGCGCTCCAATGTCAGCACCAGCATCCGCGAGTTGCAGAGCTACGGCATGGTGCGCATGACGCACGTGCTCGGCGATCGCCGCGACTACTTCGAGTCGATATCCGACGTCTGGGACCTGTTCCGCGTCATCATCGACCAGCGCAAGCAGCGCGAACTCAACCCGACATTGACGATGCTGCGCAGCGTCGCCGACGAAGTCGATCGCGAAGCCGACACCGACCCGGTCACGAAGGAACGCATCCGCAACATGCTGGATTTCGTCGAGACGACCAGCGATTGGTACGAGCAGATCCACGAGATCCCCACCTCGACGCTCAAGAAGCTGATGAAGCTCGGCCGCGGCATCACCAGGCTCGTCTCGCGTTGATCGACGGATCCGGTCATTGCGAGGAGGCCGCAGGCCGACGAAACAATCCATGGATTGCTTCGCTTCGCTCGCAATGACCCCGCCCAAGGGTCAGGGGGTAGTAGGCGGCGCCGGCCGGCAGGCGTCGGTCGTGATGATCGTACCCTTGCTGCGTTCGCGCAGTACCCAGATGGATTCGGTCAGCGC
>JBAUVS010000166.1:0-2835 GCA_049583345.1 Woeseiaceae bacterium | reverse complement strand
GACGGGCAACGCGGCGGCGGACATCTACCGGGTCGACCGAGGCAAGTTGCGGCGCCTGACCAAGCTGAACGAAGACTTCTTCGCGCGCGTCACGCTCGGTGAGAAGACCAGCACCGAGTACGCGAGTCGCGACGGCACGCGCGTGCAGACCTTCGTCACGCGACCGCCGGGCTTCGAGAGCGGCCACCGCTATCCGGCCATTCTGAAGGTACACGGCGGTCCCGTCGGGCAGTTCAGCTGGGGCTACGATTTCCAGAGTCAGTACCTTGCCGCGCACGGATATGTCGTGATCGAGCCGAACCCGCGGGGCTCGACGGGCCGCGGCCAGGCCTTCGTGCATGCGATCTACCGGGACTGGGGCGGCCCCGACTACGAGGACGTCCTGGGCGCCGTCGATCACGTCATCGCCCTGGGCGATGCCGACCCGGACCGGCTGGCCGTGACCGGCTACTCGTACGGCGGTTACATGACCAACGTCGTCATCACGAAGACGAACCGGTTCAAGGCGGCGGCCTCCGGCGCCGGCGAGAGCCTGATCCTTGCCGACTACGGGCACGACATCTACCAGAGGTGGTACAACTGGGAACTGGGGCCGCCCTGGGAACATCCGGAGCGCTACGCGAAGCTCTCGCCGTTGCTCAACGTGGCGAAGGTCGAGACGCCGACCCTGTTCCTCGGCGGCCGCCAGGACTGGAACGTGCCGGTACTGAATGCCGAGCTGTTCTACCAGTCCCTGAAAGTGCGCGGCATCGACACGCGCCTGGTCGTCTACCCCGGCATGCACCACGGCGACTGGTCCGAGAAGTTCGACAAGGACTACCTCGTGCGGGTCGTGGCCTGGTTCGATAGTCATCTCGGGATCGAGGCTGGATCGGCGCGGCCCGAAGAGTAGGAAACCGCAATCTCCTTGGCGTCATTGTTGCCATTGCCCGAGGTTTTCGGCGCCGGCGGGGAGTGCTCGATATCTCGGTAGAAGGCTGCAATTCGCAGCTCGACTGAATCAGCGCCCTCGGCGAGCCTCTTGGCATCAGGTTCGGAAGACCGGGCAGCGCGTGACAATACACCAGAGGCACGTTGACAGTCTCAACTGGCTGGCCGAGGCGGGGTCTCCGCCATGCAGTCAGCCAATGCGCGCTCTTGCCTATCAACGGGTGTAGCTTTTAGGCTACAATCGCCCGTGAGAGTCTGTGAGTACCAGAGTTCCGACGGCAGGACTCCGTTGTCGGAGTGGCTGGACGGCTTGTCGGATCGACGAGCGCGGGCCCGCATCGTTGCCCGGATCGATCGTTTGGGCGTTGGGTTGTTTGGTGAGTGGAAAAGCGTTGGGGGCGGCGTCTGTGAGCTTCGTATCGATCACGGGCCCGGCTACCGCGTGTACTACGCACGACACGGGCGGACGCTGGTTCTGTTGCTTTGCGGCGGCGACAAGCGCACACAGACACGCGACATTCGGAGAGCGCATGAATACTGGAAAGACTATAAAGCCCGCGAGCGTTCCCTTCCGCGCGGCGGATCACCTCGAGAGTGAAGTCGAGATCGGGGCCTACATCGAGGCAATGCTCTCGGAAGGCGATCCGCGCGCTATGCCTGTCGCCTTGCGCACCGTCGCCGAGGCCGCCGGCGGCATCGCGGCACTGGCAGAGAAAACCGGGCTTTCGCGCGAGACGCTGTACCGTACACTCTCGCGCAAAGGAAATCCGCGACTCGATACGCTCGTCAGCATCCTTGCGGCTTACGGCCTGCGGCTCTCGGTACGGCCGGAACTCGATGCCAGGCCTCGTTGAGGCAGGTGAGACAATCCAATGCCGGATCCGTGCCGGCGCACCGAAGGAGACTTTACGTAATGTCCAATGCCGTCCTTAGCAAAACGGTCGCGCTCAGCGCCACGCTGTTCGCACTCCTCCTCGCGACCGCGCCGGCCTGGTCGAGCTACGGAATTTACGTCGGCCGCAATCTGACCGAAGACGGCAGCGTGTTCCTCGGCGGCAGCGGCGACGAAGTCTCCAGCCACTGGCTCGAGATCGTGCCGGCAAAGGACCATCCCGCCGGCGAGACCATCAAGGTCGGCGTCGACGCGAGCGCGATCCTGCCCGGCGAATTCATCGAGATCCCGCAGGTGCCGCACACGGCCCGTTACATCACGATGAACTATTCCGAGTACGAGGGTTTCCCGCCGCCGCTCACCAACGGCGGCCTCAACGAATACGGCGTTGCCGCGCGCGACATCTGGAGCGATTCGCGCGACGAGCTCATCAAGATGACGCCGAACCCGCAGCACGGCCCGAACTACAGCGACCTGGCGCGCATCGTCATGGAGCGGGCGCACTCGGCCGAGGAGGCCGTCGAGATCGTCGGCCAGCTCATCGATAAATACGGCTATTCCTCCTACGGCGGGAATTCGCACCTGTTCGCGGACGCCAAAGAGGGCTGGGTGCTGATCGACTACGCGGGCGGCAGGGGCCTGTGGATCGCGCGCCGGCTGGGTCCCGACGAGGTGTTCATGTCCTACCCGGGCCACATCGGCGCGATCCCGCTCGACTTCAAGAAAAACCCCGACTTCCGCGGCTCGCCGAACTTCATCGACTTCGCGGTCGGGCAGGGCTGGTACGACCCGAAAAGTGGCAAGCCCTTCGATGCCGACGCGATCTACGGCACGTCCTACGTGCGCTATCCGCGCGAGGAATTGCCGCAGGAACTCAAGGCGGCGAAGCCCGTCACCCTGCGCCGGATGCTCGATACCGTGCGTGACCGGCGCATCTCCAACGACGCGACGGGCTACGGGCAGGTCGCGCAACTGAAAAAAGGCGTGCGCGCCGAGCTGCGCACGTTGTGGGT
>JBAUVS010000165.1:0-17442 GCA_049583345.1 Woeseiaceae bacterium | reverse complement strand
GTCGAGGGCTGCGGCGCCGTGATTTACAACGTCGGCCTGTTGCGCGAGGCGCCGGGGTCGGGCGCCACTTTCGAGGCGGCGCATTACGGTGGTGTCGTCGCCGTTGCCGCCGCGGCGAAGGCCGCCGGCATCGAGCGGTTCCTGCTGATGAGCGCCAACGGCGTCCGGCGCGACGGCACCGCCTACCAGCAGACCAAGTGGCGCGCCGAACAGCACCTCGCCGGGCAGGGTTTCGCGGTCACGATCTTCCGGCCCTCGGTGATCTTCGGCGATCCGCGGGGCGCGATGGAGATCGCGACCCAGCTCTGCCGTGACCTGGTCCAACCGCCACTGCCCGCGGTCGCGTTGCATACCGGTCTGGCGGGCGCCGTGCTGATGTCGCCCGCGCAGGTGCAAGACGTGGCGGATGCGTTCGTCGCCGCGCTCGCGGAGCCGCAGACGATCGGCAGGACCGTCGTCCTCGGTGGCCCGGAGACGCTGAGCTGGGAAGAGATGTTACGCCGGGTCGCGGCGGCGGCCGGCCGCAGGAAGTGGATCCTGCCCATGCCGATCGGCGTCATGAAGATCGCCGCGACGCTGTTCGACCGTCTGCCGTTTTTTCCGGTGACACGCGACCAGTTGACGATGCTCGCCGAGGGCAATACGGCGCCCCCGGCGGAGCTGCGCGCGCTGATCGGCCGCGAACCGCGGTCTTTCACAGTCGAGAACCTGCATTACCTCTCGGCGAGCTGATGCGGGCGGCTGCCCGCAACGGGCCATCATTCCTGGCGCGGGCTGTCGCGATAAAGTGCGCTGATCTCGCGCATCTTCCCCTCGATCCATTCCTGTGCCACGAGATTGGTCTCCCGCGGGTCCCTGTCGCCGGGATCGATCGGCGGGCCGATCAGGAAGCGGATGCGTCCCGGATACTTTCGCAGGCCGCGCTTCGGCCAGAAATCGCCCGCGTTGTGTGCGACCGGCACGATCTTGCAGCCTGCCTCCCGCGCCAGCGCCGCGCCGCTGACCCCGTAGCGCCGGGTCTGGCCGGGCGGCATGCGCGTGCCCTCGGGGAAGATGCAGACGGAGAGTCCGCGGGCCAGGCGCTGCTTGCCCTGCGCGATGACCTGCTTGACGGCGGAGCCGTGCGCACTGCGATCGATCGCGATCGACTTCATGACATAGCCGATGGCCCAGCCGAAGATCGGCAGACGCAACAACTCCTTCTTGAGCACCCACGCCTGCGGCGGCAGCGCCGCGATCTGCCAGTAGGTTTCCATGGCGGTCGTGTGCTTGATCAGGAACACGCTCGGCTCCGCGGGAATGTTCTCGGTGCCTTCGGTCTTCACGTCGAGTCCGCAGCACACCCGGCCGGACCACAGGCAGAAGCGCGCCCACGCCACGGCGATGGCCCACTTCACGCGGAACGGAGCCCAGAAAAACACGAGTTCCATTGCCGACAGGAAGGCCGCCGACCCGTACATCAGGATCGAGAAAGCGAACGACCGGATCGTCAGCATCAGATCGCGAGCCGGGAGATGTCCGCGACGTCGAGGAACAGCGACCTCAGCTCGCCGAGCAGCGCAAGACGGTTGTTGCGCGTCGCGTCGTCGTCGGTCATGACCATGACGTCGTCGAAGAAACGGTCGACGGGCTCGCGCAACTCGGCGAGCGCCGTCAAGGCCGCCGTGTAGTCACGGTTCTCGAGCAACGGTGCGACGTTTTGCCGCGCGTCGCCGAGCGCGGTGAACAGCTGCAGCTCGGCGGGATCGCTGAGCAGTTTCTTGCGCACGGCGCGCCGCGCGCCGTCATCACCTGCCGAAGCTGAATCGGCCTGTCTCAGGATATTCGCGATGCGCTTGTTGGCGGCGGCGAGGCTCGCGGCGGAATCGAGCGTGAGGAAGGCCTGCACGGCACCGAGACGCCGCTCGAAGTCCACCAGCGATACGGGCTGGCGCGCGAGTACGGCATCGAATGTCTCGGTGGCGAGGCCGGCGTCCCGGTCGAGGAAGTAACGCCGCAGGCGTTCGCCGATGAACGCCAGGACCACGTCGGCAACATCCTCGTCGCCATTGCCGTCGACCGGCTGCAGCGCCACGGCCTCGCGCACCAGTGCCGCGAGGTCGAGGTCCATGCCGCACTCGACCAGGATCCTGATGATCCCGAGCGCGGCCCGGCGCAGGCCGTACGGGTCGCGGTTCCCGGACGGCCGCTTGCCGATGCAGAAGATGCCGGCGAGTGTATCGAGCCTGTCCGCCACGGCCAGGATACGGCCGGGCATCGTCTCCGGCAGCCTGTCGCCGGCGAACCGGGGCAGATAGTGTTCGGCGATGGCCGCGGCCACGTCCGCCGGTTCACCGTCGGCCGCCGCGTAGTAGCCGCCCATCGTGCCCTGCAATTCGGGGAATTCACCCACCATGCCGGTGACGAGGTCGCACTTCGCGAGGCGAGCCGCGCGCTCGAGCGTATCCGGCGACTCGCCGAGGGCCCCGGCCATGACCGCGGCGAGCCGCGCGGTGCGCTCGCTCTTGGCGGACAGGCTGCCGAGTCCCTGCTGATAGACCACGTCCCGCAGTGCGTCGAAACGATCCGCGAGCGGCGTGCGGCGGTCGACGTCCCAGAAAAACGCGGCGTCGGCCAGGCGGGGCCGTATGACGCGCTCGTTGCCGTCGCGCACCTGCTCCGGGTCCTTGCTCTCGAGATTCGCGACCACGACGAAGCGCGGCATGAGCTGCCCGTCGTCGTCCGCGACCGGGAAGTAGCGCTGATGTCCGGTCAGTGTCGAGACGACCACCTCTCGCGGCAGACGCAGGTAAGCGGCCTCGAATTTGCCGGTCATCGCGACGGGCCACTCGACGAGCGCCGTGACCTCGTCGTACAGGCGCTCGCCGTCCACCACATGGCCGCCCGCGCGCGCCGCCTCCGCTTCCACGCCACGTTGCACGACGTCGCGACGCTGCGCGAAATCCGCGATCACATGTCCGCTCGTGAGCGTGGCGAGGTAGTCGCCGGGTTGCCCGATGTCCAGCGGTCGCTTGCAGTGGAAGCGGTGACCCCGGGTCGCCCTGCCCGCGCGGATGCCCAGCACCGTCGCCGGCAAGGCCTTCTTGCCGTGCAACAGCACGATCCAGTGGATCGGGCGCACGAATTCGACGTCGCCGGCCCCCCAGCGCATGCGGCGCGGCACCGGCAGGGCCGCGAGCGCATGCTCGATGAGGCCCGGCACCAGGTCGGCGGCGCCCTGGCCGGTCTCGACGAGCTCGCAGCTCACCCACTCGCCACGGTCGGTTTTCTCCCGCCCGAGCTCGGCCGCTGCCACCCCGCAGCGCTCGGCGAAGGCCAGCCCCGCCGCCGTCGGCTTGCCATCGGCGTCGAACGCGACCGAAACCGGCGGGCCCTTTTGCGTCGATCGCCGATCCTCCTGCTGCTCGGCCAGGTTTTCGACCAGTACGGCCAGTCGGCGAGGGCTCGCGTAGCTGTGTACTGCGCCGTGCGCGAGGCGCGCGCCGTCGATCGCCGCGGTCAGCTCGGTGCCGAACGCGAGCATCAGCTCTCGCAGTGACTTGGGCGGCAGCTCCTCGGTGCCGATCTCGACCAGGAAGTCGGGCGCGGCGGTCATACCGCCGCCCGCCGTGGGTCATCGGCAGCGAGCATCGGGAATCCGAGCGCCTCTCGAGAAGCCAGGTAAGCTTCCGCCACCGCGCGGGCCATCGCGCGCACGCGCAGGATGTAGCGCTGACGCTCGCTGACGGAGATTGCCTGCCGCGCATCGAGCAGGTTGAAGACGTGCGATGCGGCCAGCATCTGCTCGTATGCCGGCAGCGCGAGCTTCGACTCGATCAGCCGCTGGTTCTCGTGCTCCGCGTGGTCGAATTCGTGGAACAGGGAATCGACATCGGCGACCTCGAAGTTGTAGCGCGACTGCTCGACCTCGTTCTGATGGTAGACGTCGCCGTAACTGATCCGGCCCAGCGGCCCGTCGGTCCACGTGATGTCGAAAATGCTGCCGACGTCCTGCAGGTACATCGCCAGACGTTCCAGCCCGTAGGTCAGTTCGCCGGTCACCGGCCGGCACTCCAGTCCGCCGACCTGCTGGAAATAGGTGAACTGGGTAACTTCCATGCCGTTCAGCCAGACCTCCCAGCCGAGGCCCCACGCTCCGAGCGTCGGCGATTCCCAGTTGTCCTCGACGAAGCGGATGTCGTGAATCTCGGGGTCGATACCGATCGCGACCAGGGAGTCCAGGTACAGGTCCTGGAGATTCTCCGGCGACGGTTTGATGACCACCTGGTACTGGTAGTAGTGCTGCAGGCGAAACGGATTATCCCCATAACGGCCGTCGGTCGGCCGCCGCGACGGCTGAACGTAGGCGGCGCTCCAGGGTTCCGGGCCGATCGCCCGCAGGAAGGTCGCGGGATGGAAGGTGCCGGCCCCCATCTCCTTGTCGTAGGGCTGCATGACGACGCAGCCGCGTCCGGCCCAGTACCGCTCCAGCGCGAGGATCAGGTCCTGGAAGCTGGGCGCCGCGGGCGGATTGTCCTTGCTCATTGCTGTTCTGCCGGGCCGAAACCCGCGGATTATATCGGACTTCGGCGACTGACTCGGCGACAAGGGACGGCGGGGCGCGCGAGCCCGAAGCGCCGCCCAAAACGGTCTCGGGTTTATTCCTTGGGAAACTCTGATTAATTCGTCATTGCGAGGAGCGAAGCGACGCGGCAATCCACAGGTCGTTGATTTCAAACACTGGATTGCTTCGCTTCGCTCGCAATGACGAATCATACGCCAATTGATCAGAGTATCCCTTGCAATAGTGTCCTGAGCCCTTTTTGCGTCGCCGCCGGTTGCGTTTCGGGTATGTACAACCGAATCTCGACGGCAAGGGCTGCACTAATATAGTGCGCTCAGTCGACTTGGTGCACTATACTGGTGCGATCGTCGGTCGACCAGACGCAGCGAATCCAATAAATACAAGGGCTTGGGGCACGCACCATTTTGGCACGCTTCCTGCAATTGAGTAACAACCGGGCCCGGACACGCCGGGCGTTTATTGCGCATTGGAGTTTGGAGGAAAAGATTCATGAAGCCCAAAGAGGTACTCAGCCTCATCAAAGAAAATGAGGCGAAATTCGTCGATTTCCGTTTCACGGATACGAAAGGCAAAGAGCAACATGTAACCGTGCCTGCCCATACGGTCGACGAAGACTTGTTCGAGGACGGCAAGATGTTCGACGGGTCGTCGATCGCCGGCTGGAAGGGCATCAATGAATCCGACATGATCCTGATGCCGGACCCGGCTTCCGCGGTTCTCGACGTGTTCTCCGACGAGACCCAGGTCAACCTGCGCTGCAACGTCATCGAGCCGTCGACGATGCAGGGCTACGACCGCGATCCGCGCTCGCTCGCCCAAAGGGCCGAAGCCTACCTCAAGTCGACCGGATTGGCGGACACCGCGTACTTCGGTCCCGAGAACGAATTTTTCATCTTCGATCACGTGTCCTGGGACGACTCCATGCAGGGCTGTTTCTACAAGGTGGACTCCGACGAGGGTGCCTGGAACTCGGACCGCAGCATCGAGGAAGGCAACATCGGCCACCGGCCGACCGTCAAGGGCGGCTATTTCCCGGTGCCGCCGGTCGATTCGCTGCACGACATCCGTTCGGCCATGTGTCTTGCGATGGAAGAGATGGGTCTGGTGACCGAGGTTCACCATCACGAGGTTGCCACGGCCGGCCAGGGCGAGATCGGCGTCCGGTTCGGTACGCTGACCCGCAAGGCGGACGAGGTCATGATCATGAAGTACGTCGTGCAGAACGTCGCCAACGTCTACGGCAAGACTGCGACCTTCATGCCCAAGCCGCTCGTCAACGACAACGGCAACGGCATGCACGTCCACCAGTCGCTCGCCAAGGGTGACAAAAACCTGTTCGCCGGCGATCTGTACGGCGGTTTGTCACAGGAGGCGCTGTACTACATCGGCGGCATCATCAAGCACGCGCGCGCACTGAATGCGCTGACGAATCCGGCGACCAACAGCTACAAGCGACTCGTGCCGGGTTTCGAGGCACCCACGATCCTCGCCTACTCGGCCCGCAACCGGTCGGCGTCGATTCGCATCCCCTGGGTGTCGAATCCGAAGGGTCGTCGCATCGAGGTCCGGTTCCCGGATTCGATGGCCAATCCGTACCTGGCATTTTCCGCGATGATGATGGCCGGCGTCGACGGCATCATCAACAAGATCGATCCGGGCGACCCGATGGACAAGGATCTCTACGACCTGGAGCCCGAGGAAGAGAAGGACCTGAAGCTGGTCGCCTTCTCGCTGGAGGAGGCGCTCAGGGCGCTGGATGAAGACCGCGCCTTCCTGAAGGCGGGCGACGTGTTCTCGGACGACCTGATCGACGCCTACATCGATCTCAAGATGGAGAACGTGACCCGGGTCCGGATGACGACCCATCCGGTCGAGTTCGACATGTACTACAGCCTCTGAAAGCGGCCAAAAGTGTGATCCGGGCGGCATTTTTGCCGCCCGGCCACTAGCTTCAAACCGGCTTAAGTTGCTATGCTAACTTTATGGAAACCCGTTCGATTTTCGCTATCCTGGCGCTGCTGGTCAGTGTTTCCGCGCTGGCCGATGCCTACAAGTGGGTGGACGAAGACGGCATTACGCATTATTCGGACATTCCTCGCGAAGGTGCCGAGGTCGTGGATCTGTCCGAATACAACAAGAAGACGGGTGCCCAGATCTTCAAGGCTCCGCCAACGGCCCCGTCTGCGGCAGCAGGCCAGAACCCCGCTGCCCAACAGCCATTCAAGTACGACAGCCTCTCGATCACCTCGCCCGGCCCGGAACAGACCCTATGGAATATCGAGGGCGAGCTGAACGTTTCGCTGGCGCTGACCCCGGGACTCCGGGAGGGCGATCAGGTTCGAGTCTATTTCGATGGCAAGCCGCAGATGGAAGACGCTACGAGCTTCCAGATCGACGAAGTGTACCGTGGGGTGCACAACATCCAGGCGGAAGTGATCGACAGTACCGGCAAGCTGATGATCCGAAGCCAACCGAACCGGTTCTACGTGCAGCAGAATTCGGTGGTAACACGCCGCCGCTAGGCGCCGGCAGTCGCTCACCGCTTTCCGGCGGCGGCGACGTCCTCGACCGGGAATCCCGACGCATCCTCGACGGCCTCAGCTCGGCCGTCGTCCTGCTCAATGCAAATCTGCTGATCGTCGGAATGAACCCGGCAGCGGAAAATCTGCTGGGCATCTCCGCGCGTCGCGCCAGGGGCGAGTCGTTGCTGCGGCTGGTAGACGACGACCCGGAGCTGCGCGACATACTCGGCCGGGTGATGACCACCGGCGATCACTATGCCAACGAGATGCGCCTCGGACCCAACGAGGTGCATGCCGAGGAGCGAATCGTCGACTGCCGGGTCTCGCCGCTCGAAACGGGTGAGGCTGCCCTGCTCGTGGAGATGACCGACGTCACCCGCCGATCGAAGATCAGCCGCGAGAATGCCCTTTTGATTCAGCACGGCGCAGGCCGGCACATGGTTCGGCAGCTCGCCCACGAAATCAAGAATCCCCTCGGCGGGATTCGCGGCGCGGCACAGCTGCTCTCGAGGCAATTCGGCGAGACCGACCTGACCGAGTACACCGACGTCATCATCAGCGAGACGGACCGACTGGCGGCACTCGTCGACACGCTGCTCGGTCCCGGCGGGCCACCGAACAAACAGCCGCTCAACGTCCACGAGTTGCTGGAGTATGTCGTGCGCATCATCGAGGCCGAGGATCACAAGAAACTCGCGTTCCGGCGCGACTACGATCCCGGCCTGCCGTTGATTGGCCTGGATCGCGACCAGATGGTACAGGCCTTCCTCAACCTCGCACGCAACGCGGCGACCGCCCTCGACGGCCAGGGCACGATTACCCTGAGGACCCGTGCAGTGACAAATTTCACCATCGGCGACACGCGTCACCGGGTGATCGCGTCGATCGAGATCGAGGACGACGGTCCGGGGATACCCAGGGACATGCAGGACTCGGTGTTCTACCCGCTCGTCACCAGCCGTCCCGACGGCACCGGGCTCGGGCTGCCGGCGGCGCAGGAGCTGGTCAGTCGCCACGGCGGCCTGATCGAATTCGACAGCCGCCCCGGTAAGACGGTGTTTTTCGTCCGCATACCGCTGAGGCAGGAGCCGACATGACCGAGGACCGAAACCTCGACGTATGGGTCGTCGATGACGACCAGTCCGTGCGCTGGGTGCTCGAGAAAGCCCTGCGCCAGGCCGACATGCGTGCGCGCAGCTTCGAACGGGCCGAGCACCTGCTCGAGGCCATCGACCGCTCCGTACCGGACGTCCTCATCACCGACGTCCGGATGCCCGGCATGAGTGGCATTGCGCTGCTGGAACGCCTGCGCACGACCTGCCCCGCGCTGCCGATCATCGTCATAACCGCACACTCGGATCTCGACAACGCGGTGGCCGCCTACAAGGGCGGGGCTTTCGAATACCTGCCAAAGCCCTTCGACATCGACGAGGCCATCGACCTGGTCAGGAAGGCCGCGCGCCAGAATGGGCATGCCCGGCGCGAGAGCCGCAGCCCGGGCAACGAAATACCCTCACTCATCGGCCAGGCACCGGCGATGCAGGAAGTGTTCCGTTCGATCGGACGACTCGCCGGTTCGAGCATGACCGTGCTGATCACCGGGGAATCCGGCACCGGCAAGGAACTCGTTGCGCGGGCCCTGCACGAACACAGCCCGCGGGCGTCGAAGCCTTTCGTCGCCCTCAATACGTCCGCCATTGCGTCCGAGCTGCTCGAGTCCGAACTCTTCGGCCACGAGAAGGGTGCGTTCACCGGCGCGGAGGCGCGGCGCATCGGCCGTTTCGAACAGGCCGACGGCGGCACGTTGTTCCTGGACGAGATCGGCGACATGTCGCCTGCCCTGCAGACCCGGCTGTTGCGCGTCCTCGCCGAAAGCGAGTTCTACCGCGTGGGCGGACAGCGATCGATCAAGGTCGACGTGCGGGTCATCGCGGCGACGAACCAGGAACTCGCCCGCGCCGTGAAGGAATCGCGGTTCCGCGAAGACCTGTACCATCGACTCAACGTCATCCGCATCAACACGCCTCCGCTCCGCGAGCGCCGCGGCGACATCCCGCTACTGTTCAATCACTATCTCGCCGAATCCGCGCGCGAGCTGGAGACGGCACGGAAGTCGGTCGACCCGGAGGCGCTCGAGCTGCTGCAGGCCTACGACTGGCCCGGCAACGTCCGCCAGCTCGTCAACGCGGCCCGGCGGCTCACCGTAACGGCGCCCGGCACCGTCATCACGACCCGGGACATCCCGCAGGACATAGGCGGTACCGAGACCGCGCCGAGAGCCGCCCAGGAATGGACGCGCAGCCTCGCGGCCTGGGCCGAGAAACAGCTCAGCACGCCGCGTGTCAGCCCGTTGCTCGATTCGGCGCTGCCCGAATTCGAGCGCACGCTGATCCGCATCGCCATGAGCCAGACGAACGGACATCGCCAGGAAGCCGCGAAGCTGCTCGGCTGGGGCCGCAACACCCTCACCCGCAAGATGAAGTCCCTGCACTTGGACTGAGACGTCGACACACCGGATGGCGGCTTGCTCGCACGTGCTCCCAGGGCCCGGAGGCGGTTGCGGGCGCGGCGTCTCTGGAACGAAGTAAAGCGCAGCGCAGCGAGCCATGAGTGGAAGAGATGCCGCGTCCGCAACCGCGCGTGACGGACACGCCGCGGGATGCCGTGCGAGCGAGCCGCCGACCGTATGCTCAGGTCTGCAGGGCGCCGGTGAGTTCGGAGACGGACGAAAGGCCGTGGCGGTCCAGGTAATCGGCGATGCCGGCGTTGATCTTCGTGCAGACGAGCGGATCGTAGAACAGCGCGGTGCCGACGCCGACGGCTGTCGCGCCGGCGAGCAGGAATTCGATCGCGTCGTGCGCCGAGGCGATGCCGCCCTGGCCGATGATCGGGACGCCGTGCGGTTTTGCGACGGCATGGACCTGGTACGTCTTGTACAGCGCGATCGGTTTGATCGCGGGTCCGGAGAGGCCTCCGCGGACATTGCCGATGACGGGTTTGCCCTTTTCGATGTCGATCGCCATACCCGTGATCGTGTTGATGACGGCGAGCGCGTCCGAACCGGCCTCGATGCAGCGGCGCGCGTTATCCGCGATGTCCGTCTGGTTCGGCGACAGCTTGGTAACGATCGGTTTGTTCGTCTTCCTGCGGCACGCGGCCACGACTTGCGCGGACATATCGGGATCGTTGCCGAACTGCACGCCGCCGGCCTTGATGTTCGGGCAGGAGATGTTGATCTCGATGGCGTCGATGGGCGAGTCGTCGAAGCGCTCCGTCACCATGGCGTATTCGTCGACCGTCGAGCCGCAGACGTTGGCGATGAACCGCGTCTCGCTGAAATCCAGGCCGGGCAATATTTCGTCGACGACTCGCGCGACACCGGGGTTCTGCAGGCCGATGGAGTTGAGCATGCCCATCGGCGTCTCGCAGATGCGATGCGGCGTGTTGCCGAGTCGGGGCTCACCCGTCGTGCCCTTGAGCACGATCGCGCCGACGTCGCGGTTCGAGAAGCCTTCCACGCGCGTGTATTCTTCGCCGAAGCCGACACAGCCGGACAGGAGCACGATCGGCGACGCGAAAGTCAGGCCGCAGAAGTCGACCTGAAGTGGATTGGCGGGCGGGGTGCTCATCGGCTGCGGCATTCTACGTCGTTGCACCGCGAGTGTCGCGCAGGAAGCAACCGCCCGCCGTCGAGCGGGCAGCTGCCTCGGTATTCGACAATCCTGCCCTCAGACCTTCGGTTCGACGTTGCTGTTCAGGCGGAACAGGTTCATCGGATCGAACCGTTCCTTGATCTCCTGCAGTCGCGCATACGCCGGACCGTAGTTGCCCGGCACGGCGGCACGGTCGAAATCGATGTTCGAGTAGTAGCCCCCCGCATACGGAGCGAGTTGGTCGTACCACCCCCGCAACAGTGCGATGGTCGGCTCGTCGTCCGCCGGGTCGGTCCAGCCGCCGGCAAGACCGAGCATCGTTTCCACGTTGCGGTGCGGGAATGCCGTGTCGAGCTCGCCGACGCGCTTGACCGCGCCCCCCATCGTGTGTGTGAAGATCGCGACGCGGGGGTCCTTGACGTAGGATTCGAGCATCGCGTCGACGAGCCCCTGATTGAACTCCCTGACAAAGCCGTTTTTCGCGTAAGAGCGAATACCGGGGCCGAACGCCTCGTCTTCCTGGGTCTGCATGACCATGTAGTCCTGGACCTTGATGCCGTCGTCGATCGGTTTGCCGATCTTGCGCAGCGGATCGAGCTCCTTCTCGCCAGTCGCCGGATCGCCGTTGTAGACGACTTCCATGATCATGACACCCGTGCCGTCGGGCAGGGTCATCATCATGGGTCCGACATAGAGCTCGTCGGACAGGTCCTGGTACCAGCCTCCGTAGAATTCCAGCACGTCGCGAGCCTGGTCGACTGGCCAGACGATACTGCCGGAGAAGACATTGCGATCAAATGCATGCAGCTGGTATTCGAAGTCGGTCACGACGCCGAAGTTGCCGCCGCCGCCGCGCAGGCCCCAGAACAGGTCCGGCTCTTCCTCGGCGCTGACGTGGCGGATCTTGCCGTCGGCCGTGACGATCGTGGCGCCCACCAGGTTATCCACCGCGAGGCCGTACTTGCGATTGAGTCGGCCGAGACCGCCGCCGAGCGTGAAGCCGCCTACGCCGGTGTGTGAGACCACGCCGGCCGTGGTGACCAGCCCCTTCTCCAGCGAGGCCGTGTCGAGCGCGTTCAGCAATGCGCCGCCCTGCGCATGCGCACGCATCGCCTCAGCGTCGGCCGTCACCGTGTTCATCTGCGACAGGTCGATCATCAGGCCGTCGTCTCACACCGACTTGCCGGGCCAGCTGTGGCCGCCGCCGAGCACCGCGACCAACAGCTCGCGTTCGCGCGCGAACGTCACAGCCTGGCTGACGTCCCCGGCGCTCAGGCAGCGCGCGATCAATGCCGGATGCTTGTCATGCATCCCGTTCCAGATTTTCCGGGCGGTGTCGTATTGCGGGTCTCCCGCCAGGATGACCGGGCCGGTCATGCTCTCGCCGAGTTCTTTCAGCGCCGCCCGCTCGATTTCGATTTCATTGCCGTCCAGCGAGATACCGCGAATGCTGGTCTTCGCTTCGGTCGCTACCGGTGCCTTTTTCTCGCAGCCGGGCAACATGGGGATCGCAGCGGCCACGCTCGCCGCCAGTGTCGAACGACAGAATTGTCGCCTGTCCATAGAGGCCTCCCTGAGGTATTCCGTTAATCGGAATTGTTATTGTTTGCAATTGTAGCTGGCGCAGTGACCGTTTGCATGCGGCGCACAGTCAGAGCTATTCGGACTTGAGTTCGCGCGTCATCAGTGTCGCCACGGCGGCGCGCGGCGGCGCGCCTTCATACAGAATCCGGTAAATCTGATGGCAGATGGGCATCTCGATGCCGAGCTTCTCGGCGACCTCGTTGACTGCTTCGGCCGCCTTTACCCCTTCGACCACCTGCTGGATTTCGGCCTGCGCCTCGGCCACCGTCCGGCCGCGCGCGATCGCAAGCCCGGCGCGGCGGTTGCGGGACAGATTGTCGGTACAGGTGAGCACGAGGTCTCCCATGCCGGCGAGCCCCATGAATGTCTCCCTGCGGGCGCCCAGGGCGACCCCCAGTCGGGTCATCTCCACCAGCCCCCGCGTGATCAGGGCGATGCGTGAATTCGCGCCAAATCCGAGCCCGTCGGACATGCCCGCACCGATCGCCAGCACGTTCTTGACCGCGCCGCCGACCTCGACGCCGATCATGTCATCCGAGGTGTAGGCACGGAAGTTGTCGGCAGACAGCGCCACGGCGAGGTTGCCCGCAAACTCGGCATCGTTTGCGGCGATTGTCATCGCCGTCGGCAGCGACGCGCCGACCTCCTCGGCGAAAGTCGGCCCCGACAGCACCGCCATCGCCCGGCCCTCCCCGAGCACCTCGGCGGCGACCTGATGGGGGAGCTTGCCGGTGTGCAGCTCGAAGCCCTTGGTTGCCCAGCACACGCGGGCATCGGCCGGGATGAGCGGCACGATCCGCATCAGGGTCTCTCGAAGGCCGTGGCTGGGTACGGCGACGACGATGTCGCGAACGCCACGGAGGCAGTCCGCAAGGTCGGGATACGCGGTCAGGGATTCGGGGAACGGCACGTCCGGCAGGTAGCGTTCGTTGCAGCGCTTCGCAACCATCGCACGGAGTTGCTCCGGGTCCCGGCCCCAGATTCGCACCTCGCGGCCGCGGCGGGCGAATTGCACGGCGAGCGCCGTGCCCCAGGAACCCGCGCCGATGACGGCGACCGCGCCATTGCTCTGCCCAGGTGATGTTGCCGCCATCAGCGTGCCGGGTACTGGCAGTCGCCGCGCCGATCAGTTCACTTCCGGACTCGGAGTTTGCGCCTGCGCCTGTTGCTGGCGGGACTGGAGATACAGCGCATCGAAATTGATCGGCTGCAGGACGAATTCCGGGAACCCGCCCTTCTGCACTGCGTTTGCGATCGACTCGCGAGCATACGGGAACAGCACGCTCGGACAAAAACTGCCGACGATCGGACCGATCTCTTCCTGGCCGTAGCCCGTGATCTCGAACAGCCCCGCCTGATGCAACTCGACGAGGAAGAGCGTCTTGTCTTCTTCCTTGGCTTCGATGGTGATCGTCAACACGATTTCGTGCAGATCGCCTTCGACTTCATTGTGGCGGCTGCGCAGGTTCAGGTTCGTCTTCGGGTTCCAGTCCGCAGACCGGAACACCGCGGGCGATTGCGGGGACTCGAAAGAGAAATCCTTGAGGTAAATCTTCGCGATCGTTACTTGCTTCGCCGTATCGGCAGTTGTTTCTTCTGTCATTTCAATTTCCTGTTTACATGGCATACGCCGGGGCCGGGCCCCGGCGTACTTGAAATTCACGGTGTCAGCCTTTGCTCTTCGTCTTCTTGCCGGTCACGACGGGCAGGCCCGCGGCGCTCCATGCCGACATGCCGCCCTTTAATCCGAACACGTTTTCGAAGCCCGACTTGCGCAATAGCCCGACGGCCTTCGTGGAACTGATGCCGGTATCGCACACGGCGATCACGGACTTGCCCTTGAGTTTGCTCACCTTGTCCCGGTCCACGTCGAATTCGTCGAACGGGATGTTTCGCGCATTTACGATATGGCCGCGCGAGTATGCCTCGGGATTGCGGAGGTCGACGACGACGGCCTCCGAATTGATCAGTGACACCGCGCCGAGCGGGTCGATGTTCGTCATCCCGCTGGCCTTGCGACGCAGCTCGGTGGCCAGGAGCAGGAAAAAGCTGACCAGGAAGGCGAGCACGAGCAACGCGTGATTGCCGGAGAATGCGACGAGTTTGTCCATTGGGATAGTGCGCGGCGGTTTGCAGGCGCCCGGCTTGTGGCAAAGGGCGCATTATACCAAACTGCCGATTCATGAAGCGCCTCCTGCTCCTGCTGATTTTGCTCCTTGCCGCGCACGGTCTGGCGTCCGCCGGTGACAATGACGGCGAGCTGGCCAAAGTGAAGGAGCGTGAACTGGAGCAGGTGCGGGAGCGGATCTCGGACCTGAAGAAGAGCATGGATCAGAGCGCGAAGGCTCGCGACCGCCTGACCGGCGAACTCCAGGCAGCGGAGGTGGCGATATCCGAGAAACGCATCCACCTGAAGGAGCTGGAGAAGCAACGCGATTTCAGCGCCCGCCGCAAGGCGGAACTCGACGCCCAGATCGAGAAACGGCGCGCGGAGCTAAACCGGGAGACGGACGAACTCGGGCAACAGGTGCGTGCCGCATACATGAGCGGCGGCGAGGAGCGCGTCAAGCTATTGCTCAACCAGCGCGATCCCGCGACGCTCGGCCGGGTACTCACCTATTACGGATACCTCAACGACTATCGCGCATCGAACATCGAGGCCGTGACCGACGCGATCGCTGAACTCGCGAAGCTGCGCAGCGATGCGGCCGCCGAAGAAGCGCGAATCGCCGACATCGCACAGGAACGTTACGCGGAACTCGGCAATCTCGGCAAGGCGCAGCAACAGCGCAAGCAACTGCTTTCACAACTGCAGGACAAGATCACCAGCGAGGGGCAGGAGGTCGCACGCCTGGCGGCGCAGGAGAAAGACCTTACCCGCCTCATCGAAGAACTCACCAGCATCCTGTCGGACTATCCGATCAGCTCGGAGGATCCCTTTACCGCGCACAAGGGCCGCCTTACCTGGCCGGTCGCAGGTCAACCGGTACACGAATTCGGGCAGCCCCGCGCCGGGGGCGAGCTCAAATGGAACGGCGTTGTGCTTGCCGCGCCTCGCGGCAGCGAGGTACGTGCCGTCTATCATGGCCGCGTCGAATTCGCGGACTGGCTTGCGGGAATGGGGTTGCTCGTCATCGTCAATCACGGTGAGGGCTACATGACGCTGTACGGGTACAACGAGACGATACTCAAGAATGCCGGCGACTGGGTCGCGCCCGGCGACGTAATCGCAACGGTCGGCGACAGCGGCGGCCAGGCCCGGCCGGGGCTCTACTTCGAGATCCGCCACGGCAAGCGGCCGGTCGACCCGAATCTCTGGGTCACGCGACGGCCCAGCCAGTGACGGGGTGACGGCGTTTGTAGGCGGGGTCGTGGGGCTGTGCTATCGTCGAACGGTCCGTGTCGGCCGGGGTTCGCGCGGGCCGCGGGGAGACGCGTATGTCATTGAAAACCAGAGCAATTCTGGTCGTCGTAATCGGCACCGTCATGGGCCTCGGCCTGTCCTTTGGCGGTGCCATGGTGACGAAGGCACGCTCCGGGTCCGAGGACCGGGCCGCCGATGAGGCGCGCCTGTTCGCAGAGGTGATGGAACGGGTCAAGCGGGACTACATCGAACCCGTCGACGACGCCGTACTCATCGACAACGCGATACGTGGCATGGTCGGCGACCTCGACCCGCACTCCGAATTTCTCGACGCGGACGAGTATCGCGATATCCGCATCAGCACGGCCGGCAGCTATACCGGCATTGGCATCGAGGTCGGCGAGGTCGACGGCAAGGTCTGCGTGATCACACCGAGGGCAGGTTCGCCGGCCGCCCGGGCGGGAGTGCGCAGCGGCGATGACATCGTCGCCATCGACGGCGTGACGATCAGGCCGGGCGACCTCAGGAAGACGATCGAGCACATGCGGGGTCGCGCCGGCTCGCAGGTCACGCTGACGGTGTCGCGGGACGGCGCAAACATCGTCTACCAGATGCGGCGCGAGATCGTGCGGGTCGCCAGCGTTTACCGGCAGATGTTGACACCGACTTACGGCTACGCCCGCGTCAATCAATTCTCGGATACGACGGCACGGGAGCTGGCTCGCGCGATCGACGATCTCCAGGAGGATGCAGGCGGCATGCTCGACGGGCTCGTGCTGGACCTGCGCAACAACCCCGGCGGTGTTCTCGATGCGGCCGTCGACGTGTCGGACCTGTTTCTGGACACGGGTGTCATCGTGACCGCCGAAGGCCGCACGACCGAATCGAGATTCCGTCGTTCGGCGCATCGAGGCGACGTGCTGGACGGAGCGCCACTGATACTGCTCGTCAACGAAGGATCCGCCTCGGCCTCGGAGATCGTCGCGGGCGCATTGCAGGATCATGGCCGGGCCCTGGTCGTGGGCACGACGACGTTCGGGAAAGGCCTCGTGCAGACCGTCGTGCCTTTATCCAGGGGCCGGGCGATCAAGCTGACGACATCGCGATATTTCACGCCGTCCGGAGATTCGATCAACGGCAAGGGAATCACTCCGGACGTCTACATCGACGACACGCCGGGTTTCCCCGACCTGAGCCTGAGCGGCACGGTCGATAGCCGGCATGACGTGCAGCTCGTCACGGCGCTCGAGCGCTTGCAGCACAACAAGGTCATGCAAAGCAAGGCACCATGATCGGCCGCAAGGTGTTACTCGCGGCGCTGCTCACGCTTGGCGGTCAGCCGGCCATGGCGGCGGCGCCCGCCCGGATCGCAATCATCATAGACGACCTGGGATACGCCCTCGACGCGGGACGCCGTGCCATCGATCTGCCGGGAACGGTAGCCTACGCGATCCTGCCCGATACTCCCCGCGGCCGGGCGCTGGCCGTGACCGCGCACGATCACGGCAAGGAGATACTCCTGCACATGCCGTTTGAGGCCGCCAACTTCGACGGCCCGGTCGAGCCGGATGTGATCATGCTCGAGATGGACCATGCCGACTTCGATCGGGTCTTCGACCGGGCGATCAGGTCGGTGCCGTTCGCCATCGGCGTGAGCACGCATCGCGGCAGCCTGCTCACCCGGCATCCGGGACACATGGAATGGCTGATGGAAGCGATCCGCCAGCATCACTGCATGTTCTTCATCGACAGTTA
>JBAUVS010000164.1:0-3857 GCA_049583345.1 Woeseiaceae bacterium | reverse complement strand
GGACTGATCACCGCCCTCCTGTTCGTCGGCGCACTCGCCGCCGCACAGCCACACAGGCCGCCCTTCATGGACATCGACAAGCTGGCGGTGTTGCTGGATCTCAACGACTCCCAGAAGAGCGAAGTGGATCGCGTCCTCACGGAACAACACGACGCGGTCAAGGCGAAGCGCGACGAGGTCCGGTCTTCCGGCGAGCGGCCGTCGTACGAGGAGATGCAGGCGCATCACCAGCAGATGGTCGACGACATGGTCGCCAAGCTGCAAAACACGCTGTCGCCGAATCAGATCGAGAAATTCAAGATCCTGATGGAACCCCCGCCGATGCGAGGCGGTCCGCATCACGGCATGCCGCGGGATGACGGTGACGAGGCGCAGAAATAGCTTCCTCGAAGGACGGATGACCGGGCGCACGACCCGGGTCGGCGGCCGGCCCGGGTCGGCGCTTCAGCGCGATTCCAGCATCTTCGTGATGAGCGCAGCCTTGAGGGGGTCGGCGTGGAAACTGTCCGACACCATCAGATAGCCTTTTACCCGATCGGCTTCGATCAGGTACACCGTGACGTCGTCACCCGGGTCCGTGCCGAGATCGAAAGCGGCGGAAGAAACAATATGCGGGTTGGCCTTGGCCGTCTCCGCCAGGGACTTTTCACTGGCGCCGAAATCGTGCGTGTAACCGCGCTCGGCCGCTTCTTCCTGGAATTGTGCGAGATCTCTGATCATTTCGGGTCCATGGTACCAAAGTTGTAATATCAGCGGATGAAGCAGACGTTTCCGACGCTATTCATCTCACACGGCGCCCCGACACTGGCAATCGACAATTCGCCGGCGCACGAGTTCCTTCGTGACTGCGGCGAGACCCTGGGAAAACCCTCGGCGATCGTCGTGCTGTCGGCACATTTCGAAGCACAACGAGCGACGCTGACGAGCGGCGAACGGCCCGAGACGATCCACGACTTCGGCGGATTCCCCGAAGCGCTCTACCGTATGCGCTATCCCGCGCCGGGCGAACCGGCGCTCGCCGGCGAGATTGCACGACGGCTCGCATCGGACGGCATCGCCGCTTACACAGACGACCGCCGCGGCTTCGACCACGGCGCGTGGGTCCCGCTGCTGTTGATGTATCCGGCGGCGGACGTGCCCGTGGTGCAGCTGTCGATCGATACCGCGCTCGGCACCGGCTATCACTACCGGCTCGGCGCCCTGCTCGCGCCGCTTCGCGAGCGCGGCGTGCTGATCATCGGTTCCGGCGGCGCGACGCACGATCTGCGCAGCTACTTCACGGGTGCAGCGGGTGCTCCTGCCCCGTCCTGGGTGAGCGACTTCAACGAATGGCTCGCGGCACGCCTCGAGGCCGGCGACGCCGACGCCCTGCTCGAGTATCGGCAACTCGCGCCGCACGCGCGCCGGAATCATCCCACCGAAGAGCACTACGTGCCCCTGCTGTGCGCGCTGGGTGCGGCCGGCGAAGCGGCCACCGGAAGGCGCCTGCATCATAGCTACGAGCACGGCGTGTTGAGCATGGATGCATTCCGGTTCGATACGCGCTGAGGGCGGACGCTCCTTGCCTGATCGCCGCTCTCCGCGTGAGTGCTCGCATCGCTCCGGGTTCACCTACCTTTCCGCCAACGCGAAAGCGACATATACGTCACTGTGCTCGTCGCCGAACTTGCTGCCGCCGGCGGCGATCACGACGAACTCACGTCCCGCGGCCTCGTAGACGGCCGGCGTCGCGGCACCGGCATTAGGCAGAACGTGCTCCCAGAGCAGTTCGCCCGTCGTCTTGTCGAAGGCGCGGATCTTGTTGTCGAACAGCGTCGCCGCGATGAACACGAGGCCGCCGGCCGTGACGACGGGCCCGCCGTAGTTCATGGACCCGGTATTACGGATGCCCCGTTCGACCAGTTGCGGGTATTCACCGAGCGGGACCTGCCACGCCAGTTCACCCTTGTCGAGATCGATGGCGGTCAGCGTGCCCCAGGGCGGCTTGACGGCCGGATAGCCTTCGTTGTCGAGGAACAGTTCGTAGCCCTTCAGCTCGTAGCGCAGATGCAGCGGGAAATTCTCCTGCTTCAGCCGGATCGTGGTGTCCTCGCCGTCGCTGAGGAATTCCGCCAGCCCGTGCGCGGCACCGTCGTCCAGCCAGCCGGCGAAGGCCGGCATCCGGCTGCCGCCGGTCCGGATCAGCGCCGCGAGTTCGTCTGCTCCGTAGCGCGAAGCGATGCCGGTGAGCGCCGGCACGCCGCCGCTGCCCCGGCGGTCTTCGCCGTGACAGGTCGCGCAGAGCTGCGAATAGACCGCACTTGCCGGCATGCTGGCGGCGAGCGGCGCAGTCTCGCGGAGTTGCAGCAGCCACGGCATCTCGTTGGCATTGACGTACAGCAACCGGGTGTCCGGGTCGAATGCCGGTCCGCCCCACTCGCCGCCGCCGTCGAAACCCGGCAACAGCACCTGCGCCGTCGTGTCCGGAGGGATGAACTGCCCGCCGACGGTCAGGTTCTCGAGCCGCTGGCGCACGTACGCCGCCACCGCGGGATTGCGGTCCGGGATCATGTCTTCGGTATACGCCTGGCGCGCGAACGGCGGCGGTTTGACCGGCAACGGCTGCGTCGCCGCGAGCTGCTCGCCGGGAATGCGCGAGGCCGGTTCCGGATGTTCTTCGATCGGAAACAACGGCTCGCCGGTCTCGCGGTCGAACACGAACACGTGGCCGTTTTTGGTCGTCTGGGCCACGGCGTCGATGCGGCGGCCGTCCCGCTGCACCGTGACGAGTGCCGGCGGAGCGGGCAGATCGCGATCCCAGACATCGTGGTGTACGAACTGGTAGTGCCAGAGGCGCTTGCCAGTGTGCGCATCCAGCGCCACGAGACAGTTCGCGAACAGGTTAGCGCCGTGCCGGTTTGCGCCGTAGAAATCGTAGGTCGCCGAACCGGTACCGAAGAACACGATGCCGCGCTCACGGTCGACGCTCATCCCGCCCCAGGAATTCGCGCCGCCGAGATAGCCCCAGGCATCCGGCGGCCAGGTGTCGTAGCCGAATTCCCCCGGCTGCGGGATCGTGTGAAAGGTCCAGCGCAGCTCGCCACTCTCCGCGTCGTACGCGCGCACGTGTCCTGGCGCCGCCGGCAGCGATTCCGACACGGCGGAACCCATGACGATCAGGTCGTCGAAGACGACCCCGGGGCTCGTTGCGGCGACGCCGAGGGACGCCGCGGGCCGGCCCAGGCCCTCGCGCAGGTCGACCCTGCCGCCATCACCGAAACTCTCGATGGGTTTACCGGTTTTCGCATCGAGAGCGCGCAGGTACGGTCCGGCCGTGTAGAAGATGCGCTTGCCACGCCATTGCATCAGGCCCCGCAGAGCGACGCCGCCGGGTCCCGCAGTGTTTTCGTCGGCTCCGAGCGGGTGGTCCCAGAGCAGCTTACCGGTCGCCGCATCGAGTGCGAACACGCGCAAGTCGGCGCCGACAGCGTACAGCACGTCGCCGATGACGATCGGCGTATGCTGGAATCGCTGGGTGGCGGTGTAGTCTGTCTGGTCTCCACTGGCACCGCCCGCGTCGTAAGTCCAGGCGACTTCGAGCCGCTTTACGTTCGTTCGATCGATCTGCCGCAATGACGAGTATTTGATCTGGCCCGGTCCGCCGCCGTACTCGCTCCAGGTCCGGTATTCGGCCGGTTCTCCCCGGGCAAGGCTCGTCGCAGCAGCGACCGTGCAGAGTGCAATTCGTAATGCGAGCCTAACGGTCACCGGGCTCGTTCATCGAGTACTCGAAGCTCTCCGGCGCCTTCATCGCGGCGCGCCCGTATCGCGCGACCATGTCGCGGTAGGTCACGAAGCGTACGCCGCGTTCGCCGAGC
>JBAUVS010000163.1:0-4945 GCA_049583345.1 Woeseiaceae bacterium | reverse complement strand
ATCGGCCGGCTGGCCGGCCGTCTCGGCGCCCGGCGCCGCGCGATCGTCCGGCGCAATCTGTCGCTGTGCTTCCCGGAGCTGGGGCCACAGGCGCGGGACGCACTCGCCCGCCACCACTTCGAGGCGCTGGGGATGTCGCTGGTCGAATTCGGACTGGGCCGCTGGGCATCGGAGAGCCACCTCGCGCGCCTCGCCAGTTCAGAGGGCGTCGGATACGTGCTCGACGCCATCAACGCCGGGAGCGGCGTCCTTCTGCTGAGTGCTCATTTCACGACGATCGAAATCTCCGCGACGATCGCGAAACGGATCCTGCCGCCGTTCGACGGGGTCTACCGACAGACCCGCGACCCGTTCGTCACGGAATTGCTGATGACGAATCGCGAGCGCGGCGGGATGACGCTCATCGAGAAACGCGACATCAAGGCCGTGGTGCGGAGTCTGCGCCAGGGTCGCATCGTCTGGTATGCCCCGGACCAGAGTTACGACCGCAAGGGCTCGGCGGTAATCCCGTTCTTCGGCGTACCGTCGATGCATACGACGGCAACCTCGACGCTCGCGCGCCTCGGCAATGCGGTGACGATCCCGTTCTTTCCGGAACGCCTGCCGGACGGTCGCTATCACCTGCGGATCCTGCCGCCGCTCGACGACTTCCCGTCCGGGGACCCCGAAGCCGATACGAAGCGTTACGTCGCCGTACTCGAAGCGCAAATCCGGCGCTGTCCCGAGCAATATTTCTGGCTGCATCGCAAATTCAAGAACCTGCCGGAGCCCTTGCCGAACTACTACGCGGATCTCGACGCCTGGAAATAGCCCTCCAGGAACCGTTCCCAATCCTCGGTCGAGAAATGGAGCTTCGGATCGAGCGAGCGGATCTTCTGCAGCGAACGATGCAGCCGGCGCAGCGTCTGCTGCTGCCAGCTGCCGGGTTGCAGCAGGCGTCCGCGATCGAAATCGAGCATCCACAATTCGCCCTTGTCGTCGATCTGCAGGTTGTAGGCGTTCATGTCGGCATGATAGACGCCGGCCGCGTGGAAACCGTGTACGGCCGCGCCGAGCGATTGCCAGAAGGCATCGTCCGGCGGACTGCCGGCGATCAGTTCGGACAACGGCCGCACGCCCGGGATGCGCACCGTGATCAGGTCCGCGGTATAGAACATGCCGTGACGCCGATAGCGTGCCGCCGCGGGGCGCGGCACGCGCAAACCGCTGTCGGCCATCTTGGCCAGCATCCGCCACTCGAGGAAAGACCTCGTCGCGTCTTCGCCGTTGAACAGGTATCTGTCCCGCACGATGCGGCCGATCAGGCCGCCGCGCATGAAATGCCGGAGCACGAACTGCCGCGGCACGTTGCCCACGAGCAGGGTGTTGCCGCGTCCGGCCGCGGCCAGCGAGCCGACGACCGGCTCGGCATGCAGCCAGCCGGCGGCCGAGAACCGGTCCTCGCTGATCGCGCTCATGACCGAGCGATCGTAGAGCATCGCCCCGGTCGGCGTGCGCTCGAGGGTCTCGGTCACGATGGCGGTCCCGAATAGCCCGATGAAAATGCTAGATAGGACACGTTAGAGGCTTTTAACCGATAATACGGGTTTTTAAGCCATATTTTGCAGATGTTTGATCCGCCGGCTAGGGCGGAAGCGTGTCCTCGGCCGCCGCGCCAGGCAGAGTTTCGAAATTCGACAGATCGCCGATTTTCGGCGATTTTATGCCACGAAAGGCAGACTATATCTGATGATACGCGCAAAATTTCATCGGTCACCTGGTCCGCAGCCGTCCCCGCCGTCTCAGCACCGCCGCTGGCGCTCCAACTCGCGGGAAGCTTCCGAGACTTCGCTGCAGATTTCAAGGTTTTCGCCTAAATTCGGCCCACTTTCCCTGCAATTCAGGCGGCGGCGTCGTCCACCAGGAAGTATTCGGCACCGCAATAGGGGCACTTGGCGGTGCCGGTGTCCTCGACGGGCAGGTAGACCTTCGGATGCGAGTTCCAGAGGTACATTCCCGGCATCGGGCAGGATAGCGGCAGCTCATTGCGCCGGACCCGGTAACGATGCTGCGCATTGGGGGCGATAAGGTTCTGCTCCACGGTGCCTGCTCGTGCTCTCAAGGTGTCTCTCCGGCTCGCGATGACGGCAGGAATTATAAGCGGACGGCGAGCGTCCCGGCTATGCGCCCTCCGCCGGGAGATATCGATCCCAGATACGGCGCACGTCGTCTCGCTCGCGCGCGAACTCGGTCGCCGGCACGAGCGGGTCCTGTTCGTCGAGACTGAGATGGTGCAGGCGCAGCCGGTACGAACGGTAGACGTCCTGCAGGCGGCGCGCATCTCCCGCGTCGAGGCAGCCGCAGGCCGCCAGTGTCGCGAGCTGCCGGATGTTGTCCGGATAATGGATCACCGCAGGCTGCGCGCCGGCGTTCGCGAGCACGAGATATTGCACGATGAATTCGATATCGCCGATGCCGCCGCGGCCCTGCTTGAGGTCGAAATGCGAGTCGTTGCTGCGATCGAGTTCCTCGCGCATCCGGCCGCGCATCGACGTGACGTCGCCGGCGAGCGCGTCCCTGTGCACGCGCTGCGTCAGCGTCTCCGCGCGGATGCGCTCGAACGTGCGGCCGATCATTGCGCTGCCGGCGACGGGCCGCGCCCGCAGCAGCGCCTGGTGCTCCCAGGTCCAGGCATGCTCGTCCTGGTAACGTTCGAAGGCATCGACGCTCGTCACCAGGACGCCCTTGCGGCCGTCCGGGCGCAGCCGCATGTCGATCTCGTACAGTGCGCCGGAACCGGTCTGTGTGGTCAGGATGTGGACCAGGCGGCGGACCAGGCGGGCGAAGAACACGGCATTGTCGAGCGGCTTCGAACCGTGGGTCTCCTGCCGCTCGCCCGTCGAGTCGTGCAGGAAGACGAGGTCCAGATCGGAACCGTACGACAATTCGATGCCGCCCAGCTTGCCGTAGGCGATGACGCCGAAACCGGCCCGGTGAGTTACGCGGTCCTGCACGTATTCCGGCGGACCGTGGCGTTTCGTCATCTCGTGCCAGGCAATCTGCAGTGCATGGCGCACGACGATCTCGGCGAGGTCCGTCAGGGCATCGCTGACTTTCATGATCGGCAGTCCGCCCGTGAAGTCGGCGACGGCGATCCGGAACAGATTCGCCTGCTGGAAACGGGCGAGTACGTCCATCTGCTCTTCTTCGTCGTCCGCGGGAGTCGCGGCGAGGCGTGCGCGCAGATCGGCTTCGGCATCGTTGCGCGATATGCCCGCCGAATAGATCCGCGGATCCAGCAGTTCGTCGAGCAACACCGGATGTCGCGCGATCCGCTCCGCGATGAACGCGCTCCGTCCGCAAAGGTCGACGAGGCGCGACATCACGCGCCGGTTCTCGTTCAAAAGCGCCAGATAGGCACTGCGCCGCAGCACCTGCTCCGCGACTTCGAGGATTCTTTTCAGTGCCGCGCGCGGTGCGTCACTGGCCCTGATCTGAAGCAGCAGATTCGGGACGAAGCGCTGCAGGCGCTCGCGCGCGGTGGCATCGATACGCTGCAGGGCGGGTGCGTTCGCGAAAGCGGCAATGCGTTCCGCGAGGGCCGTGGCGTCCGGGAAGCCTTCATCCCCGAGGCACTCGGCCCATTGAGGGATCCCGGCATTCTCGTCCCAGAGCCGGCCGAGCCGCGCGGCCAGGCCGTCGCCGGCATCGCCGGCCGCTTGCCGGAGTGCGATCTTGCCGAATTGCCGCGCCACTTCGGCCCGGTGCGTCTCGAGATCGGCGACGAGCGCCCCCCAGTCCGGATAACCCATCGCGAGGCAGAGCCGCGCACGATCGGTGGCATCGGCGGGCAACTCGTGAGTCTGCTGATCGCGGATCGCCTGGATGAAATTCTCGAGCCGGCGCAGGAATCGATAGGCGTCGGCAAGGTTCGCGGCTTCTTCCGCGGCCAGCCCGCGACGGCCGACGAGCCTGGGCAGCACTTCGAGCAACCCGGTGCATTGCAATTCCGGACGGCTGCCGCCGCGCACCAGCTGCATGGACTGCACGACGAATTCAATCTCGCGGATCCCGCCCGGCCCGAGCTTGACGTTGTCCGCCATGTCGCGCCGGCGAACCTCCGCGGCGATCCGCGCCTGCATGTCGCGCAGGGACTCGAATACGCCGAAATCGAGATAGCGCCGGTAAACGAACGGCGCCACGAGATCGTCGCAGAGCGCCGCCGCCACCGCCGGGTCGGGAACGGGACCGACGATGCGCGCCTTGACGTAGGCGTAGCGTTCCCAGCCGCGGCCGTGCTGCAGCAAGTACGACTCCAGCGCGGCGAAACTGGCGACCGGGGGGCCACTATCCCCGAACGGCCGCAGCCGGGTATCGACACGAAACACGAAGCCGTCTCCCGTCACCTCCTCCAGCAGGGTGACGATCTCACGGGCAAGTCGAGCGAAATACTCCTGCGCGCTGAGCCGCCGCTGGCCGTCGGACTCCTCACCCTCCGGATACAGGAAGATGACGTCGATGTCGGACGAGAAATTGAGTTCCCGGCCGCCGAGCTTGCCCATGCCCAGGATGACGATCGGTTGCGCCGCGCCGCGCCGGTCGCGCACGATACCGAAGCGATCCTGCATCTGCCGGCCGGCGTAGCGGGCCGCGGCGTCGAGGAGCCCGTCCGCAAGATCGGAAAGCGAGGCGAGGGTTTCCTCGACGGCCGCCTGACCGGCGACGTCGCGCCACAACACGCCGAGCAGGCGTCGATTACGGAACCGGCGCAGTCGTTCCCCGACGTGCCCGGGCGCGGCATCCGATGCGGCGAGTTCGTCGACAAAGCCGGCGAGCGACTCCGGTTCCGGCGCCGCGTTGAGGGCGTCCGCGTGCGCCGCGAACCATTGCCATTCGCGGAGCAGCACGCCGGCCGCGAATTCGCTGCAGCCGACGACCCTGACCAGCGTCTCGGCCGGCATGGGGA
>JBAUVS010000162.1:0-1614 GCA_049583345.1 Woeseiaceae bacterium | reverse complement strand
TTTGTGTCCAGTTTAATAAAGTTAGTAAAAACAACTACTTAAAGGGCATTCAAAATACTCAGAGTGAATTTGAGGCCCTCTCGCCCTGAAAAACCAAGCCTCCGCGACCCGCTGTGCATAATGCGCCCGCGTCATCCGGCAGGAAGTCCGCGACGAGGTCGTCGAGAAATCGCTGTCCGAGCGCCGTCGCGTGCCAGCGTCCGTCCGTCGAGCGTCCGATCAGCCCCCTGTCGACCTCGGCCGCGAGGCGGTTTTCCAGTTCCCCGGCGGGCAGGCCGGTGTGTGTGCAAAACAGCGCCGTATCGAAGCCCTCCGTGAGTCTCAGCCCGTTCAGGACGAACTCGAACAGGCGCTCCTGCGCCGAGACCGGGTGCAGGTCGGCGGCAGGTGCACCCCGTTCGATGCGCTCCATGTACGCGAGCGGATGTGCCGGCTTCGCGTAGCGCCAGACACGTCCTGCCGTCGAGATCTTGCCGTGCGCGCCGGCGCCGACGGCCAGATAGTCCCCGAAGGTCCAGTAATTGAGATTGTGACGGCAGCGCCGGCCGTCGCGGGCGTAGGCCGAAACTTCGTAGCGCTCGAAGCCGAGCCCGGCCAGCCGTGCACGGCCGCGTTCCTCGATCGCCGCCAGCGTGTCCTCGTCGGGAATTCCGGCCGGCGGCCGGGCGTGGAACACGGTATTCGGCTCCAGCGTCAGCTGATACCAGGAGATGTGCGTCGGCTCCAGCGCGGCGGCCGCATCGATGTCGGCGAGGGCGGCGGCGACGTCCTGGCCGGGCAGGGCGTACATCAGGTCGAGATTGATGTCTGCGAAACCCGCGCGCCTTGCCGCCGCGACGGTCCGGGCGATGTCCGCGACCGAGTGGATGCGGCCGAGCGCCAGGAGTTTATCGGCGGCAAAGCTCTGTGCGCCTATGGAAAGCCTGTTCACGCCGGCGGCGAGAAGTGCCGCGGGATCGCCGCATTCGACCGTGCCGGGATTTGCCTCGAGCGTTATCTCGACGTCCTCGCCGACGCCGAAGCGTTCGCGGATCGCCGCGATCAGCCTCGCGATCTCGGCCGGCGGGAAGAGGCTGGGAGTGCCGCCGCCGAAGAAGACGCTGACCAGTGTCCTGCCGGCTGCCCGGGCCGCCTCTGCCTCGAGGTCGACGAGCAGGGCATCCACATAGCGTTGCGCCGGGATACTTCGCGGCGCCGTGTACGAATTGAAATCGCAGTACGGACACTTGCGCACGCACCACGGCAAGTGCACGTAGAGCGACAGCGGCGCGGTGATCGTAGCCACGGCTCAGCGCAACCCGTGCATCAGCCGGGCCAGCTCGCGAAAGGCCTGGCCCCGATGGCTGCGGCGGTTCTTCTCTTCGGGCGGGAGTTCGGCCGAACTGCAGCCCATCTCGGGAACGAAGAACACCGGATCGTAGCCGAACCCGCCGACGCCCGCGCGCTGCCGCAGGATGGAGCCGGACCAGACGCCTTCGGCAAGCAGCGGCTGTGCGGCATCCGGCATGACGAGACAGGCGACGCAGTGGAACGCGGCGCCGCGTTCCCCGTCGGGCACGTCCGCGAGCTCGGCGAGCAGTTTGTCGATGTTGTCGTCGTCCGACGCGCCGGGGC
>JBAUVS010000161.1:0-2237 GCA_049583345.1 Woeseiaceae bacterium | reverse complement strand
GACTCGTCCGTACCCTCCGCCGCGGGCTCGTTCCCCCCCGGTCCGGCCGGCACCGTATCGGCGGATGCCTGCGGGAGATCGTCCAACTTCATCCGCACCAGCCCGAGGTTCACCGTCTGGGTCGTGTCCGCGAGCGCGGTCTCGTACGCATCGGCGGCGTCGTTGATGTGGCCGAGATCCCTGTATGCGTCGCCGAGCGCTTCCGCGTACAGTCCCCGGAAAGCCTCATCGTCCTGCGCGGAGAGCAGGTCGACGACCTCCTGTGGTTTCTCCTGGTAAAGCAGTACCCGGGCCAGGCGCAGGCGGCCGAGCAGTTTCAGCTCCCGATTGCCGCGCATACCGATCAGGTCGGACAGCGCCTGGGCGGCATCCTGGTCGCGGTTCTTGTCCATGTAAAGGCGTGCCATGGCGAGTTTGGACTGTGCGGCATAGGCCGTGTTCGCATAATCGTTGGCCAGCTCGTTGGCGACCTGGACCGCGTCATCGAGATCGCCCTTGTCGACGTGCCCGGTCAGTGTCTCGTAGAGCTCCGAGGCCGCCAGCTGCGCCGCGAGCTTGCTGCTCTTGTACTGATTGAATCCGACCATCAGGCCGACGGCAATCAGGATGCCGGCGATGACGTAACGTCCGTACTCTTTCCACCACGCACGAATCTCTTCGATCTGTTCCTTTTCTGACTGTAAATCGTCCACGCCTTACGCCTTCCCCAATAGTCCCGCCAGCTTCCGCGCCAGCTCCGTCCTCGCAACACTGCTTTGATCCTCTGTGCTGCGCAATGGTTTCAGCCCGATGCGCTCCTCAGCGAGTTCCTGCTCGCCGAGGATCAATGCGTATCGCGCATTACTCTTGTCGGCCCGCTTCATCTGCGCCTTGAAGCCGCCGCCGCCGAGATTGGCCTCGACTTTCACGCCGTCGATCCGGTCGTGCAGCTCTTCGGCAAGCGCCAGCGCATGTCCGAGCGTACCCTCCCCGACCGCGACGATGTAGACATCGGCGTCGCCGGCCGGCACTTCACCACCGCATACCTCGTGCAGTGCCGCCAGGCGCTCGATCCCCAGCGCCCAGCCGATGGCCGGCGTCGGCCGGCCGCCCAGTTTCTCCACGAGCCCGTCGTAGCGCCCGCCGGAGCAGACCGCGCCCTGTGCGCCGAGCGCATCGGTGACCCACTCGAACACGGTCCGACTATAGTAGTCCAGGCCGCGGACGAGCCGCGGATTGACCTTATAGGCGATGCCCGCGGCCTCGAGCAATCCCCTGAGCTCCTGGAAATGCTCGGCAGACTCCGCATCCAGGTAGTCGAGCATGGCCGGCGCTCCCATTACGATGTCCTGCATTTCCGGATTCTTGCTGTCCAGGATCCTGAGCGGGTTCTGGTCGAGGCGGCGAATACTATCCTCATCGAGCCTGCTTTTCACGCCGGAGAAGTAATCGACCAGTGCGTCACGGTAGCGTGACCGTGCCTCGGGCGTCCCGAGCGAGTTGATCTCGAGGGTGAGGCGCGAAATGCCGAGGGCACGCCAGATCCGCGCGCACATGATAATGAGTTCGGCATCGACGTCCGGACCCTCGAAGCCCAGCGCCTCGACGTCGAACTGGTAGAACTGGCGGTATCGCCCCTGCTGCGGCTTCTCGCGGCGGAACATCGGGCCCGACGTCCACAGCTTCTGGCGCTGGTTGTATAGCAGCCCGTTGGTGATCCCCGCCCGCACGATACCGGCCGTGGCCTCGGGGCGCAGGGTCAGGCTCTCGCCGTTGCGGTCGTCGAACGTGTACATCTCCTTTTCCACGATGTCGGTGACTTCACCGATCGAGCGCCGGAACAGCTCCGTCTGTTCGAGCAGCGGCACGCGGATCTCTTCGTAGCCATACGACCGTGCGACGTCGCGCAGCACATCCTCGAGATGGCGCCATCTGCCGGTCATCGGTGGCAGGATGTCGTTCATTCCGCGTACGGTTCTCGGTTTCACTGTCGGTCTTCGGGGCCTGTCGACGTTTAGCCGATCGTCAACTTGGCCGTGCGGTTGGTTATGGCCGAGGTCGGGATCGTGTAATCCTTGCCGCCGATCTGCACGCGCACGTTGGGCGCGTTCCCGAACAACACGGAAAACGGCGGCTCGCCGGCGAGATCGACGCTGCGCCCGGCCGTGCCCATGCCGAAGAACAGGCGCCGCCCGCTCGCGTCGGAAATCTCGGTCCAGCAATCGCCGGAGAAACTGAGCGACAGGACCGTGTCGCCG
>JBAUVS010000160.1:0-11023 GCA_049583345.1 Woeseiaceae bacterium | reverse complement strand
AACGGCATCTCCTTCGCGGCGGTCGGCCGCGGCACCGTAGTCGATCACCTCGAGATGTACTCGATGTTTGACGACGGCTTCGAGATGTTCGGCGGTTCGGTGGACGTCAATCATTACCTCGGCATGTACATTCGCGACGACTCGATCGACATCGACGAAGGCTACAACGGCCATATCACCAATGCGCTCGTCATCCAGCAGCAGCAGGACGGCGACCACTGCATCGAGGCGGACGGCCTGGGTGACTGGAGCAACCTCGATCAGGCCACGATCGACGATTTCATCGCCCGCGGCCTCAACAGCCGCCCGGTGATCGATCACCTGACCTGCATCCTCTCGGCGACGAATGCCGGCACGCGCGAGGACCTGCTCAGCCAGGGCTGGCGGCTTCGTGAAGGCATCTGGCCGACGATCAGCAACACGCTCGTGATCTCGACCTTCCAGGCCCCGGGCGACCCGTCCATGCTCAACGAATGCCTGCGCATGGAGAGCGCCGAGGTCCAGAATGCGGCCCTGAACGGCGACATGCACCTGAACTCGGTGATCTTCGCCTGCCAGGATCCGTCGTCGGGCGTCGGCTTCGGCAGCTTCGCCGACGAGCAGGCCTGGGCCGAGAGCACCGGCACCGTTCAGTTCGCCACCGTGGCCGCCGATGCGGCGACGAATCCGACGGCGAACGCGGACACCGATCTGCAGCTGCTCGGCGGCACGCTCCCGGTGTACTCGCTGCCCTGGAGCACCTCGCTCGTGGACGGCGCGGCGCCGATCGCGGGTACGCAGCCGGGCGACGGCAGCGACTACCTCGGCGCCATGCCGGTGTCGGCCGAAGGTACGAGCGACGACTGGACGGTCGGCTGGACCTACGGTCTGCATCCGGACAACCGCGGCGAGCCGCTCTGGTTCGAATGACCATGAAATCGGGTATTCGCACACGAAAAACGGGCCTGGCCGCCGCGATTGCGATCGCGACGGCGGGGTGGCTGGCAGCCGCTCATGCGCAGTCGAACGGGGACACGATCCCGACGCCGGATCCGGATCCGCAGGCAAAGGCGGGTGACGAGAAGATAGAAGAAATCGTGACCACAGGCCGCTTCCTGAGCTCGTCGGAGCAGCTCGTCAACGAGCGATTGAACGACGCGTTCGCGACCGACCTGCTCGGTGAGGACACGATAAGCAGGCTCGGCGATTCGACCGTTGCGGCCGCGCTGCGACGCGTGCCCGGCCTGACGCTGGTACAGGACAAGTTCGTCTATATCCGCGGCCTGGGCGAGCGCTACTCGCAGACGACGCTGAACGGTGCGTTCATCCCCTCGCCCGACCTGACGCGCAACGTCATCCCGCTGAACGTGTTCCCGACCTCGGTCGTCGAGTCGTTGCGGGTGCAGAAGTCCTGGTCTCCGGACCTGTCGGCCAATTTCGGCGGCGGGTCCGTGGACATCCGCACCAAGGGCATCCCCGACGAGTTCACACTCAAGGTCGAGGCCGGCCTCGGCTACAGCGACGAGAATCCCGGCAAGGTCCAGACCTACCCCGGCGGCGGCACCGACAACTGGGGCAGCGACGACGGCACCCGCGCCCTGTCTTCGACCATCACGGAAGCCATGGCCACCTACCGCGGCAACCCCAACGTCAATGCGATATTCGGACAGATGCACGCGCAGGATCCGAGCTTTACGTTTTTCGATGCGCAGACGGCAAACCGCGAGCTCGCACTGGCCTTGAACCGCGATGCGAAGGTCGAGCAGACCAGCCCCGATCCGGATTACACGCTGCGCGCCAGCGTGGGCAGCAAGGTTCCGTTCGGCGGCAACTGGGAATTCGGCTACAGCCTGGGCGGATCGTACGAGGCCGACTGGCGCTGGCGCCGTGCCTACACGGCCAGCTTCGCAGAGCCCGAGGAGCAAAACGGCGTGCGCGAGGAGACGCGTCACAGCGTCGACCTGGCGGGCACGATGAACTTCGGACTCGCGTGGGGCGACGAGAATCGCATCGACACGACGACGCTGTTCCTGCGCAACACCGACGACCAGACCGAGGTCTACGACTTCTTCAACGAGAACAGCCGGAAGTCGAACGGATCGGGCAACCGGGACTATCGCTTCGAATTCACGGAGCGGAACATGGTGACGAACCAGATCAAGGGTACGCATATCCTCGGTGGCGAGACGCGTGACGCGCTGGGCAGCCTGGCGAAACTCATCGCCTGGTTGCCTGAGGAAACCTCGATCGAATGGTTCTATTCGCAGTCGACGGCGCGCACCGATATCCCGAACGCGACGCTCGTCAATTCGGTGACCCAGACCGATCCGGGCACCGGTGAGGTTCTCGGCGAATCCGTATATCTCTCCACGACGGCATCGTCGCACCGTTTCACCGATCTCAACGACGACGTCCGCAACTACGGTATCAAGGGCACGATACCGATGGATCTCGGTGACAACTCCGTGGAGCTCTCCGGCGGCTACGATCACCGCCAGAAGGCACGCACGTACAAGGAGTCGGAATTCAGTCTCGGCTTCAGTGCGGGTACCGACCCGTCCATCCTGGCCGGCTCGCTGGATCAGGTGTTCTCCGACGACGTGATCACGGCACGCGTCCCCGACAATCCGCTTACGGCCGTCGACGAGTCACAGAACTACCTCTACAACGTCCAGTTCAACAACCGCGGCGCGGCGGCCCGCAGTTACCTCGCGGCCACCATGACCGATGCGGCCTGGGGCATGGTCGACTGGACCTGGAAGAGCAAGTGGCGCGTCGCGGCTGGCGCTCGCTGGGAGAACTACCGGCAGGCGACCGTGCCGTGGAATCCGTACGGCTACACGCCCGACGATCCCCAGGTTGCCCTGCCGACCGATCCGGCGGAACTCGACGCACGCAAGGACGAGTTCGCGTTCTCGAGCGACAAGATCTATCCGTCGGCTGCCGTCACCTACATGGGCGACTGGTGGGCGGATACGTTCCAGTTGCGCCTTGGCTACAGCCAGACCGCGGTGCGGCCGGACCTGAGGGAGATCACGGCATCCAGCTACCAGGACCCGATCACGGGCGACCTGACCTACGGTAACCCGGGTGTCATTCCCTCCGATGTCGACAACGTCGATTTGCGCGCCGAGTGGTTCTTCGCCACTGGCGACAATCTGAGTGTCACCGTGTATACGAAGGACATCGCGAACCCGATCGAATTCGTCGAACTCGGGGCGTCCGATACGACGATCGCGCGCGAGATCAAGAATATGGATTCGGCGAAGGTCAGGGGCGTCGAGTTCGAGGGTCTCAAGGAACTGGGCTTCCTCGGCGGCTTGTTCGACACGCTGTTCCTGCAGGGCAACCTGACCTTGCAGAACACCAGCCTGGAGCCGGGATCGCAGCTGGAATCCGAGTTGTACTGCGTCGACAACGACACCGGGAAGAGCGCTTGCAAGCTGTCAGGAGCCTCCGAGTATGTCGTCAACGTCATGCTCGGCTTCGACTCACCGAATTCGAAGCACACGGCTTCGCTGATCTACAACGTGTTCGGCGAACGCCTGTTCGCCTTCGGCCGCTTCGGGCCGGACGCGTTCGAGCAGCCGTTCAAGTCGCTCGACGCCACGTACTTCTGGTACCCGACCGACCACGTCACGCTCAAGGCCAAGGTGCAGAACATCCTCGGCTCCACGTCGCAGATCCAGCGGTCCGAGCCGGGCCGGGACGTGATCGTGTTCGAGGAGGATCCGGGAAGGATCTTCCAGCTGTCGCTGCTGTGGCAGTTCTAGCCCCCTGATCTGCCGGCAATCCTGTCCCCTTGCAGGAAGCGACACGCGGCCCCTCCGGGGGCCGTGTTCTGTTGCGGTGTGTGCAACGTGGATTCGTGAGGCGGGGGTTCGGCCTCCGCTATAATCGTGGCATGCCGATTCGAAAGATTATCCTGGTCCTGTTGGCCGGCTGGCTTGCCGGCTGTGCCGTCAACCCGGTCACCGGCGAACACGATCTCATCCTCGTCAGCAACGAACAGGAACTCGCGATGGGCGCGCAGAACTACGTACCCATGCAGCAAAGCGAGGGCGGGCAATACGACGTGGATCCCGGGCTGGCCGCGTATATACAGTCCGTCGGCCGGCGCCTGGCCGACGCGAGCGGCGTCAAACTGCCGTACGAATTCACCATCCTCAACAACTCGGTACCGAACGCCTGGGCGCTGCCGGGCGGCAAGATCGCCGTCAACCGGGGGCTGCTTACCGCCCTCGACAACGAGGCGGAGCTGGCCGCCGTGCTCGGCCACGAGATCACCCATGCCGCCGCGCGGCACACGGCGCAGCAGCAGTCGCGCGGCATGCTGCTGGAGGGCCTGGTCGCGGCCACCGGGGTCGTCGCGAACGACAGCAGCTACGCGGACCTGCTCGTCGGCAGCGCCGGCACGGCGGCCCAGTTGCTGACCATGAAGTACGGGCGCGGCGCCGAGCTCGAGGCCGACAAGTACGGCATGCGCTTCATGTCGAAGGCCGGCTACGATCCGCAGGGCGCCGTGACGCTGCAGGAGACCTTCGTGCGATTGAGCGAGGGTGACAACCAGGACTGGCTGAGCGGACTGTTCGCGACGCACCCGCCCTCGCAGGAGCGCGTCGAGGCGAACCGCAAGACGGCGAAGACGCTGCCGGCCGGCGGCATCCTCGGCGCCGACCGGTACGCGGCCTCAATGAAGACCACGATGGCCGCCAGGCCCGCGTACGACGCCTACGACGCCGGCCGCAAGGCGCTCGCCGAAAAGCACACCGACGAAGCGCTCGCGGATGCCGACAAGGCGATCCGACTCTTCCCGAGGGAAGCCAACTTCTACGCGCTGCGCGGCGACGCGCGTTTCGTCGATAAGCACTACGACACGGCGGTCAAGGACTACAACGACGCGATCTCGCATCGCCCGGACTTCTTCTACTACTACCAGCAACGGGGCCTCGCAAAGTACAAGCTCGGCCAGACCGACGCGGCGGCATCGGACCTGAAGCACGGCATCGATCTGCTGCCGACGGCGCCGGCATACTTCACGCTGGGCCAGATCGAGGAGCAGCGCGGCAACCGGCCCGAGGCGATCGCCAACTACAAGATCGTCGCCAGGAGCGGCGGCGAATACGGCAAGGCGGCGGCCGCGGCGCTGGCGCGGCTGGAGTTGTCCGAACAGCCGGCGTCCTACATCGCGTCCGCCTGCGGCGACGACGGCAGCGGCCGCGTCGCAGTGCAGGTGCGTAACGACGCCTCCGTGGCGGTGGCCGGCGTGCAGGCCACGTTCGAGTACGTCGATGCCGGCGGCGTACGCCGGCGCAACGCCCAGGCCTTCGACGCCGTCATCCAGCCGGGCAAGATCGCAACGGCCCGCACCGGCTTGGCGCTGAGCCCCGGCTCGTCCTGCACCGTGCAGGTCACCGCGGCCCACATCGCCCAATAGGAGCGGCGCTCGTCGCCGCGACCGGTCGCGCTGGCAAGCAGCGCTCCTACAGATTTTTTTCGCGCTCGGCGAGGAGGCGGTCCATCTCGTCCATGATCGCGTTCATCTTCGCGACGACGGCGCGGTAGGGTCCCGGTTTGGCCAGGTCCACGCCGGCGCGCAGGAGCAGCAGGTAGGGATAGTCGGAACCGCCGGCACGCAGCAGGTCCTTGAAGTTGGCGACGCCCGCGGGACCTTCGTCGGCAATTTTCGCGTACAGGGCGGTGCCGGCGGTCAGCGACGTGGCGTACTGGTAGACATACATGTTGTAGTAGAAGTGCGGGACGAACATCCATTCGTTCGTGTACAGGTCGTCGATCTGTACGACACCCTGATCCTGGCCGTGGTAGCGGCGCAGTAATTCGCCGTACATCTTCGAAATGCGCTCGCCGGTGAGCGCTTCGCCGCGCTCCGCGGCTTCGTACAGCGCGAGTTCGAACTCGGCGAACATCGTCTGCCGGAAGAACGTCCCGCGCATGTCTTCGAGTGCCTGGCCGAGATAGAACAGCTTCTCGTCGGTGGTCCCGGCGTGTTTCGCCATGTAGTCCTGGAGGATCATCTCCAGCGAGGTAGATGGTATCTCGGCGATGAACGTGGAATAGCCGGCGGTTTCGAATGGCTGCGACTGCTTCGCGTACAGGGTGTGCATCGCATGGCCCCATTCGTGGGCGAAGGTCGACAGTGAGGCATAGTCGTCGTCGTAGTTGAACAGCAGGTAGGGATGGACGTCGTAGACATACCCGGCCATGTAAGCTCCGGGCGCCTTGCCCCGCTGCGGGTAGACGTGCATCCAGCGCTGCCCCATCGCCTGTTTCTGCATCGCGACCCAGTCGTCGCCGAGGATCGACATGGCCGCGAGCGTGATCTTCTTGCTCGTCTCGATATCGAATGTCTTGTCCAGTGACACGAGCGGCGGGTAGATGTCGTAGTAGTGCATCTGCTCGATGCCGAGCATCCGCGCGCGGAGCCGGAAGTATCGGTACAACGTCGGCAAAGCCTTGTTCACTTCCTCGACGAGTGTCCGGTACACCGCCGGCGGGATGTTGTCGCTGAACAGCTCTCGCTCGAGCACGCTGTCGTAGTTGCGCGCCCTGGCCAGCCCGACCTGGGTACGGATGTGGGTGTTGAGCACCATCCCCACCGAATTGCGGTACTCGAGCCACTTGCCCCAAAACTCGTCGAACGCCAGCTTGCGGTCGGCACGGTTCCGGCTGCTGCGGACGCGCGAGTAACCCTGGGTATCGAGTACGACCTTTTCGCCGTCGGACAGCGTGATGGTTGGCCACGGGATGTCCGACCGTGCCAGGAGTTCCCAGGTCTCCTGCGGCGCGCTTACGATCGGCGTGAGATAGGCGAGGGCCTGCTCGGCCTCGGCGCCGAGCGTGTGCGGCGCGTTGCGCAGCGAGTCGTCGAACTGGTGAGCGAACGGGGCAAGCCGCTCGTCCTCTTGCAGATACGATTCGACGACCTCGCGGCCCACCGAGATCAGTTCGGGCTGCATCCAGGCCGTCGCCTCGTTGAACTGTGAGAACAGGATCCTTGCGAGCTGAAGGTGTTCCTGGGCGCCGTCGTCACGCTTGTCCTCATCGCTCGCGAGCTTGGCGTAGGCATAGACGCGGCCGGCCTGGCGGAAGGTGTCCGACACCTCGCGATACGCCCGGTACAGCGAGTCGGCGCTGTCACCCAGCGTGCCGCGACGCGCCTCGATCTTCGGAAACTCCGCCAGCACTTGCTCGCGGGCCCGGTTCCATGCCTCGTCGGAAGCGTAAAGGTCCGTCAGGTCCCAGGTGTACTGCGGGTCCGCGCTCCCCGCTTCGATGTCGGCGAAGGCGGCAGAGGGCAGTACGGCGAGTATCGCCGCGGCGCACAGCAGCGTCTGACGCATGAGATCTCCCCCGCTTGTCCTTGCGTGCTTAGACCCCGCGTATTTTCATTGTTCCGCGATCCACGCGTCGATCGTCTGCTCCAGCATCGGCAGCGTCACGCCGCCGTTCGCGAGCAGGCGATCGTGGAACTCGCGAATTTCGAAGCGGTCGCCCAGCGCCGCCTCGGCCTTCTTGCGCAGCCGGAAGATTTCCAGGCTGCCGAGCATGTAGGAAGTCGCCTGGCCCGGCACGGCCGCGTAACGATCGATTTCCGCTGCCGCCGCGTCGGCGTTCTGGGTCGTGTTCTCGAGCAGGTAGTCGATCGCATCCTGACGGGTCCAGCCGAGAACGTGGATGCCCGGATCGACGACGAGGCGCGCCGCGCGCAGTGCCTGGTCGGAGAGCATGCCGACGCGCGTCACCGGACCGGAGTACAGGCCCATCTCGTCGGCGAGGCGCTCCGAATAGAGGGCCCAGCCTTCTGCCATGCCGGACACGTACATGAAGCGCTGTATCGGGTGCAGCGATTGGTTGGTGAGCGCGACCGAGCCCTGCAGATGGTGGCCCGGATACCCCTCGTGGAAGATCAGCGACTCCATGCCGGCCTTGCTGATCGCGGTCGGGTTGTAGGTGCCGACCTGGATCGTTGCGGGTCGGCTGCCGTCTGCCGCGCCCGCCGAATAGAACCCGCTCCCGGAATCCTTCTCGTAAGCGGGGGACGGGATGACGACGACCTTTGTGTCCGGGACGTTACCGAACCAGTCGTGCACGGCGACACGAGCGCGTTCCACGGCCGCGTTGACGAAGTCGAGCACTGCCTGTTCGCTCTGGAACGTGTACTGCGGGTCGCTGCGTAACGTGGCCATGAGGGCCTTCAGATCGTGCGTGTCGAAGTCGGTCTCGGCGATCTCGAGCATCTGGCTCCGGATGCGGCCCATTTCGGACAGCCCCAGGCGATGGATGTCGGCCGCATCCATCGTGATCGACGACCAGTAGCGGACCGAGGCGGCATAACAGGCGGCGCCGTCCGGATTTGCGGCGACGCCGATCGCGTCGCGGCCGCGGTACTCGTTCGCCAGGAAGTCGCGGTAGGCGATCATCGCGGGCCGAACCGCGTCTTCGTAGACCTTGCGATACGCCGCCACGAAATCCGCGTTATCGGTGTGGGTTGCCGGTACAAAGAGAGGCGACTCGTCGGCCGGCGTGTCGATCAGATCGGTGACTTGCGCGACGACCTTGTCGACGTTGCTCTGCGGCGCGAGATAACCCTGTTCCATCCCACGCCGCAGATTGTCGGTCTCGACCTTCAGATAGCGCGCGGTGTCGGAGGCCCGGGCCAATGCCGCGCGGCGGTCTTTCGCGGTAGCGACGGGCTGGATCGCGGCCGTGCTCGCGAACAAAAATTGCCACCCCGTCCAGGTCGGGCTCACGTTCCAGAGTTCGACACGGCAGACGCGGCGATCGACGAGCGCCGCCAGCCGCTCGTGCGCGAATGCGTAGGTTACGGCCTGCGGCGTGCCCGCAAGCGAGGCCGGCTCGATCGCGTCGAGCGCCGCGAGCCAGCCATCCACCCGGGCATCCCAGGCGGCCGCGGCCGCAGGACTGTGGTCTGCGTAGCGACCCGCGGGCGTGTCCGGATAGCCGACTTCGTAGGCTTCCTCGGGGAATTCGTGATAGTAGGCGTCGACGAACTCCGTGGCGATCGCATCGACTTGTGTGGCCGGGTCCTCCGGCGGCGAGGAACAGGCACCGATGATCAGGGCGAACGCGAGCACGCACGGGTGTTTTCGCAACACGGCGGTATCCCGGAAGTTAGAATGGATGGAGCATCACAGCACACAAGCGGTCGAATTACACCCATGAAGACAACCATTGCAGTCCTCGGGCTCGGCGTGCTGGGTGGCTTCGCCGCCGGCGCCATACTGTACGCGAACCGGAGTCCGGGCCCTTCAGAGGCCCCGCAGCGGGGATCGGCGGCGGCCCAATTCGACCCGACGAGCCCGCTCGAGGACCGCGTGCGCGCGCTCGAGACGGCGCTCGGCGAAGAGCGCGACGCCAGGCAACTGCTGGAAGACGATCTGAAGTCCGTTTATGCGGAACTCGACCGCCTCGAAGCCGGCGAGGCGGGAGAGGCACGGCCGACGCGCGACGAGGATTCCGCGGCAGCATCGGTGTCCGGCCGGGCAGGGCGATTCGGGTCCTCGGCGTCGCCCGCGGACCGCGCGAAGGCGCTGGTCGACGGCGGCTTCTCGCAGGAGCGCGCCGACTGGATCGTCAAACGCGAATCCGAACTGCAGATGCAGGCCATGCAGGCGGTCTTCGAGGCGCGCCGCAACGGCGAGCCGTTCGATCCTTCCGCACCCGGCATGAATCCGCAAGCCACCCTGCGCGCCGAGATCGGCGACGACGAGTACGAGAACTATCTCCAGGCGACGGGCCGCCCGACGTCGGTCGACGTCGGCACGGTGCTCGAATCCTCTCCCGCGCAGCGTGCGGGACTGCAGGCCGGTGACAAGATCACGGGTTACGACGGCAAGCGCGTGTTCAACTACTGGGACCTGAATGAGGCGACGCTGCGGGGCGACACCGGTTCCAGCGTCGTCGTCGATATCGAACGCGACGGTGTACCGATGCAGGTGGTGATGCCGCGTGGCCCGATCGGCATCTCGATGGGCCGCCGCTGGGGCCCGCGCCAGTAGGCGCGCCGCTTCGACTGGAATAACGGCCAACCCCCATGCAGAATGACCAGTCCGCAGCTTACGCCGGGTACGGGATTTGAACGTACTGCGCTACTCGATTCCGAACGGTTTCACCGCGCTGAGCCTCTTGCTCGGTTTGAGTTCCATCGTCACGACCCAGGTCGGCGATCTCGAATTCGCGGCCTGGCTGATCGTCTGGTGCGGTCTCCTGGATACGACGGACGGCCTCGTGGCGCGGATGCTCAAGGCGACCTCGAGTTTCGGCGCGGAATTCGATTCGATGGCAGACCTCGTGTCTTTCGGTGTCGCGCCGGCGATGCTCGTCGTCAATGCGGGGCTGCAGATTGCCGGCGTCGAACTCGGCAGCGGCCAGTTCCTGGTGCTGGTGACTGCCTGCGGGGTGTTCGTGCTCTGCGGTGCGATGCGCCTTGCGCGTTTCAATCTCGCGACTTCGAAGCCGCGCTCGGACTGGTTCGTCGGCGTGCCGATCACGGCGGCCGGCGGCGGGCTCGTCTCCTCTGCGGTGCTCGTGCTCGAACATCACCTTGAAATCGCGGAATCACTGCCCTTACGCCTGTACCTGCCCGTGTCGATGTTCGTGCTTGCGATCCTCATGGTCTCGCGGCTGCGCTTCCCCAAGGCGGTGATGCGAAAGAGCCTGCTCATCAACGTATTCCAGGTCGTGAACATCGCGCTGATACTGTATTGCGGCATCTTTCGCGTCTATCCCGAATATCTGTTCAGTATCGGCGTATTCCTGCTGATCGCCGGCATCATCGCCGGCCGCGTCGCCGCCGGCGAGCCGGAGGCGTAGGGCGGCATGACCTGGGTAGTCACGGTCCTCGTCATCTATCTCGGCCTGCTCGCCGCGCTGGCGGTGTGGAGCGCGCGCGAGACCGGGACCTTGAGCGGCTTTTTCATCGCCGGCAAGAAGCTGCCCTTCTGGGTCGTCGCGTTCAGCACCAATGCGACGGGCGAGAGCGGCTGGTTGCTGCTGGGCCTGA
>JBAUVS010000159.1:0-2388 GCA_049583345.1 Woeseiaceae bacterium | reverse complement strand
CCCACAATTTCGTCGTCGTCAAGGTCGACGACCGGCGCGAGCGCGACAACGTACCGACGGTGAACACGGACTGGTGGAATTACGGCGGCATCACGCGGCCGGTGCGGCTGCTCGAGCTCGACGCCGCCCACGTCGCCGACTACTCCGTGCAACTTGCGCCGGATTCCGATGCCGCGATCGCCGGTTGGGTGCGGGTCGCCGGCAGGGCCGACGGCCCGGATCGCGCCCGGCTCGCGATCCCGGAGCTCGGCATCGATGCCGGCGTCGCGCTGGACGAGGACGGCTACGGTACGTTTCGCATCGCGGCAGAACCCGGACTCTGGTCGCCGCAGCATCCCGACCTCTACGACGTGCGCCTGCGGTACGGCGACGACGAAGTGACGGATCGCATCGGCTTCCGCCGTATCGAGACGCGCGGCGAGGACATCCTGCTGAACGGCATGCCGGTGTACCTGCGCGGCGTCAGCATCCACGAGGAAGCGCCGACGCGGCCGGGCCGGGCCTGGAGCGTCGAAGACGCGCGGCAGACGCTGACCTGGGCGAAGCAACTCGGCTGCAACTTCGTGCGCCTCGCGCATTATCCGCACAACGAGGCCATGGTCCGGATGGCGGACGAGATGGGTCTCATGGTCTGGTCCGAGATCCCCGTCTACTGGACGATCCTGTTCGACGACGAGGCCGTCTACGCGAAGGCCGAGCAGCAACTCGGCGAGATGATCGAACGCGACCGCAACCGGGCCGCCGTGGTGATGTGGTCGGTCGCCAACGAGACGCCGATCACGGAGCCGCGCTTTGCCTTCCTCGACCGTCTCGTGCGCCGCGCACGGGCGCTGGACGCGTCCCGCCTGATCACGGCGGCCACCGACACCCAGGTCAGCGAGGACGATCTGCGGCGCATCCAGGACCCGCTCGCCGGGATCCTCGACGTCATCGGCGTGAACAGCTACTGCGGCTGGTACCGGGACAAGCCGGGAGATTGCGCGGCACTGCGCTGGCGCTCGGACTACGGCAAGCCCGTGATCGTCAGCGAATTCGGCGCGGGTGCGCTACAGGGCAAGCACGGCTCCGCCGACGAGCGCTGGACCGAGGAATACCAGGCGGACGTCTACCGGAATAACCTGGTCATGCTCGAGCACATGTCCTTCGTGCGCGGCGCGACGCCCTGGATCCTGAAGGACTTCCGCTCGCCGCGGCGGCCGCTGCCCGGGATCCAGGACTACTGGAACCGCAAGGGCCTGCTGTCCGAGACCGGCGAGCGCAAGCAGGCCTGGTACGTCCTGCAGTCCTTTTATAAGGAGAAGGCCGGCCGGCGCGACGACGGGGATTTTTGAGACCGCTTCTAGTTCCCGGTCAGGGCGTCGGCAAAGCCCTGCAGGGCCGGCTTCGGCTGCAACTGGTCGTCGAACAGCAGCGGCCATTCGTCCGGATTGTTATTGCGCCGCCAGCTGTCGATGTCGGCGATCCCCCAGACCGCGATACCGCCGCGCTGCGCGGCCGGCACGGCGTCCAGGTACGCGGAGACGATGTCGTGGTAGCGCTGCTGCTGCCGGGCGGCCACCGCGGCGGTGAATTGCGTCAGCGAGCCCGGATTGCCCGTACTGTCGGTGTTGACGGTGACGTCCAGTTCGGAGATCCGCACTTTCAGGCCCGTCGCGGCCGCGGCGGCCAGCGCCGAGGCGATGTCGCCGATGGCCGGCCAGTCGAGGCTGACGTGCATCTGGAAGCCGATGCCGTCGATCGGCACCGGGTTGGGGTCGTTCGCGAACTGATCCACCATGTCCAGCACGGCCGCGAGCTTCTCGGGTATCCCGGCGAGGTTGTAGTCGTTGTAATACAGATCGGCATCGAAGTCGGCCGCCTTCGCGGTCCTGAACGCATCGGCGATGTAGCCCGGACCGATGCCCTGCAGCCAGATCGTGTCGCGCAACTCGGTCATGCCGTCCATGTTCGCGTCGCTGTCCGTGAACGCCTCGTTGACGACGTCCCAGCTCACGACGACGCCGGGATTGCGCACGGCGAAGTGGCGCACGATGGTGTCGACGTGGTTCTCCATCATGTTCGTCCACTCGGTCGGATTGCCGCTGAAGCTCGTCATCCAGGCGGGCAATTGTTGATGCCAGATGAGCACGTGGCCGTGCACGGTCTTGCCCTGGCTCACGGCGTAGTCGACGAGCGCTTCGGCGTCGCCGAAGAAGTAGCTGTTGGTGCCCGGGTGCAGGAACGACGGCTTCATGATGTTCTCGGCCGTGATCTGGCTGAAATGGTCGTCGACGATCGTCTGCCGCGGCATGCTCGTCAATACGCTGTTCGACGCGCCGCCGGCGGGCACGGCGGCCCCGACAGGCATGTTTCCGGGCGCCAGCGCATACAGGTTCGGCACGTCGACGG
>JBAUVS010000158.1:0-5200 GCA_049583345.1 Woeseiaceae bacterium | reverse complement strand
TGCCGTCTCTGCGAAGCGCCCGGCGTCGAAGTTGCCGTCGGCGTCCCGACAGCCGAAGTAGCCGCTGCCGAGTTCCCAGATCAGGTCGCCGCCCTGGCGGTGATGGACGGACAGGCCGCCTTCGCCGGTATCGTGCGCGAAGTCACCGTCGCGCGCGCCGAGATTCAGCGCACGGATGGCGTTGCCGCCGAGTGCGCCGAAGCTCATCGCCGAAATGTTGAGCATCGCCGTCCGATACGGCTGCTCGCAGCGACCCGAGCCGACCTCGACGCGCGGTGCATCGCGGTGGTCCGCCGGTGCGATCGCATGATGGATCCACTCGAAGCGGCCCGCGTACACGTCGAGCTCCGTGCCGAACGGCTCGAAGTCGTTGTCGCCTTTGGCGCGTGCATAGACGAGCGAACGCTGTTCGAGGCTGAACGGCGCGCCCGAAAGATCGCCGACGATGAAATACTGGCGCACGAACGGACGCAGCGACTCGAAAAGCCAGCGCAGGCGCCCCACCACCGGGTAGTTGCGCATCAGCGTGTGTTTGCTCTGCACGACGTCGACGACACCGACGAGCGCGAGCGGCGCGGAGATTACGAGGCCCCAGCCCCACGGCGAATGCTGTGCGGCGGCGATACCGAACAGGACGGTCGCGACCAGGATCAGCAGAAAGATGATGAATCGGTCCATGTGGAGTTCAACGCAGGCAGCGAACGGGCGCCGTCCCGATTCTGCACCCTTCGGAGCCGCCGTGCCAAATGCATGCGCCCTGCTCGGCGCAGCGGTTTTCCGTTGCACTGCCGCGGTGGTATGGTGTTTTCCAGGGATTCAAACGTACAGAAACGGCGCTTCTGCAGTCTTGCTTGCGTTGCCTCGCCGGGCGCCACCCGGACTCGGAGAATAACAATGAGCGACTACGAGAACTTCCTGACACGACGTGAACTTCTGCTCGGCGGTGCGGCGCTCGGCGGTGCCGCGCTGGCGGGCGCGCCTTCGTTGCTGTTCGCGGCCGATACGGCACAGGCCACGGCAGCCGGCGGCGATCCACTGGTCGATCTTCGCAAGATGCTGCGCGGAGAGTTGATTGTGCCGGGCGATGCGGCGTATGACGATGCGCGCAAACTCTGGAACGGGATGATCGACAAACGGCCGCTGGCCATCGCCCGTTGCACGGGCGTGGCCGACGTGATCGACGTCGTGCGCTACGCGCGCAAGAAGAACCTGCCGGTGTCGGTGCGGGGCGGCGGCCACAACGTGGCCGGCAAGGCACTCAGGGACGGTGCCATCACCATCGATCTCTCGCCGATGCGCGGTATCCGCGTGAACCCGGAGAAGAAGACGGGGCGCGCCCAGGGCGGCGCCCTGTGGGCTGCGCTCGACCACGAGACGACCGCCTTCAAGCTGGTCACGACGGGCGGCACGGTTTCCACGACGGGCATCGGCGGGCTCACGCTCGGCGGCGGCCTGGGCTGGCTCATGCGCAAGTACGGCCTTGCCTGCGACAATCTCGTCTCGGCCGACGTCATCACGGCCGAAGGGGATTTCCTGACGGCGAGCGCCGACGAGAACGACGACCTGTTCTGGGCCTTGCGCGGCGGCGGCGGCAACTTCGGCGTCGTCACGTCGTTCCAGTTCGCCCTGCACGACCTCGAACCGATCGTCGGCGGTACGGCGATGTATCCGCAGGCGATGATCGGGGACTTGCTGCATTTCTTCCGCGACTTCACGGCCGGGTTGCCGGACTCCGTCACCACCAATTTCGGGGTGGCGGCAGGCCCGCCAGGGACGCCGCTCGAAGGCCAGAACGCCGGCATGATCATCGCGTGCCACTCGGGACCCGAGGCGGAAGGCGAGCGGCTGCTGAAGCCGATCAGGGAATTCGGGCCGCCCACGCTCGATTTCATCGGGCCCATGTCCTACACGGCACTGCAGACGATGTTTGACGCGGGATTGGCGCCGGGCCGTCGCAACTACTGGAAATCGAACTTCATGACGGAGCTCAGCGACGGGGCGATCGACGAGATCGTCGCCCGCACCGACAGACCGCTGGCTGGCGCGGGCACGCTGGTGCTGATCGAGCACCTGGGCGGCGCCGTCGGCCGCGTGGAGCCGCACGCGACCGCGTTCTCCAACCGCGATGCGCAGTACAACACGTCGATTCTCGCGGGCTGGACGGACCCGGCGGACGATGAGAAGAACATCGCCGCGACACGCGAATTCAGCGACGCCATGAAGAAGTACGCGACCGGCGGAGGCTACGTCAACTACATGGCCGCCGACGAAGGCGAGGCACGCGTGCACGCGACCTACGAGGCGAACTACAAGCGTCTCGTCGAGGTGAAGCGCAAGTACGACCCGACCAACTTCTTCAGCGCCAATCAGAATATCGCTCCATAGTCGGCCACCACCCGCCCGAAGGACGCGAAGCAACGCCGCGACTGAGCGGCCCCGACGCCGCTCCCGCCCGGCGCCTCCCCGGCGCCATCCCGGCGTCCGGGCCCTCTTGAATCCGGCTTTGGACATGCTTATTATAAGCATGCTTATTATTTCAATGAACGGAACCCAAGATGACATCCGCTCCGGATCCCGAGAAGAGCGTCGGATTTCTCCTCGTCGACGTCGCACGCCTGATGCGCCGCGACTTCGACCGTCGCGTCCGCTCCACCCATCTCACCCAGGCGCAGTGGCGCGCCATCGGCCACCTCGCCCGCGAGGAGGGTATCAAGCAGACGGTCCTGGCCGACCGGCTCGACGTAAAGCCGATCACGCTCGGCCGCCTGGTCGACCGCATGGAGGCCGCCGGCTGGGTCCGGCGCCGTCCCGATCCCTGCGACCGGCGCGCCGCGTTGCTTTATCTCACTCCCAAGGTGCAGCCGATCCTCGAGGAACTGCGGGCGCGCGCCGCCGAAGCACGCGAGGACCTGCTCGCGGGTGTGCCGGCCGCCGACCGTCAGACGCTCGCCAGGACACTGGAGCGCATGAAACACAACCTGCTGGCGTCGGAAACCGCCGGCGCCGAGAACCACAAGGATTGAAGCCGTGAGCGACAACGAAGGGAATCAGGACGAGGGCCGGTCCGCGGCCGGCGATAGCCCGACGGCGGCTGCGCCACGCCGGCGACGCTGGTTACGGGTAACACTGCTGGTGGTCGGGCCGCTAGCGGTCCTGCTGGTCGGCAGTTACCTCTACATGAATTCCGGCCGTCACGTCACGACCGACGATGCCTACGTCAAGGCCTCCACCGTGGCGATCAGCGCACAGGTGGCCGGGCCCATCGCGCAGGTCCGGGTCGGCGAAAACGAACACGTGCGCGCAGGCGACGTCCTGTTCGAGATCGACGACGACACGTACCGCGTGGCGGTCGACCGCGCCCGGGCGCAGCTCGAGACGGTCCATTCGATGTTGCTGGGCGTCGCCGCCTCCTATCAGCAACAGGTCGAACAGCTCAAGCTCGCCGGGACGAAGGCGGCCTATAACAAGCGCGAATTCGAGCGCAAGCAGTCGCTTCTCAAGCGGCATCTGGCCTCCGAGTCCGACGTCGACGAGGCGCGTAACGACTACGAAGTCGCCGAGCAGCAGATCCCGATCATCGAGCAGGCGCTCGCGCAGCTGCGCGCACAGCTCGGCGGCAACGCGAACCTGAAACCCGAAGACCACTCGGCCTACCGCACCGCCCGGGCTGCGCTGGAGTCGGCGGAGCTCGACCTCGAGCATACGATCGTGCGCGCGCCCTTCGATGGCATCGCGAGCAAGGTCCCCGAACCCGGTGCCTACGTGACGCCCGGCAGCCCCGTCATGGGCCTCGTGTCCGACAAATCCATCTGGGTCGAAGCGAACTACAAGGAGACGGAACTCACCCACGTCGCGCCGGGCCAGTCGGTCGAAGTCAGTATCGACACGTACCCCGGCCAGACATGGCACGGCAAGGTGCAGAGCATCGCCCAGGCCACCGGCGCGGAGTTCTCGGTCATCCCGGCGCAGAATGCGAGCGGGAACTGGGTGAAAGTCACGCAGCGCATCCCGGTGCGGATCGCCCTCGACATCGGCGCCGACGATCCGCCATTGCGCGCCGGGATGAGCGCGGTAATCGACATCGACACGCGCTACGTGCGCACGTCGCCCAGCTTGCTGAGCTTCCTCGTCCGGAAACCGGAACCGTTACCGGAGTCCGTCGCCGGCCGGCACTGAGCATGTCCGCCACCCGGCAAAGCGGCGCGCCGGTCCATCGCGGCCTGGTTGCGATCTCGATCATGCTGGCGACGATCATGCAGGTCGTCGACATGACGATCGTCAACGTCGCGTTGCCGCACATGCAGGGTGCCATGTCGGCGACGCAGGACCAGATCTCCTGGGTGCTGACCTCTTACATCGTGGCCGCCGCGATCGCGACGCCACTCTCCGGCGTGCTGGCCGCGCGCGTGGGGCGCAAACGCCTGATGCTCTGGAGTATCGCGACCTTCACGGTCGCATCGATGCTTTGCGGCCGGGCGGAGACGCTCGGGGAGATGGTCTTTTTCCGCTTGTTGCAGGGCACGGCCGGCGCATCGCTCGTACCGCTGTCCCAGGCCGTGCTGCTCGACACCTACCCGCGCGAGAAGCACGGCTCGGCGATGGCGATGTGGGGCATGGGTGTCATGGTGGGGCCCATCCTGGGGCCGACACTCGGCGGCTACCTCACCGAGTATTACAGCTGGCGCTGGGCCTTCTACATCAATTTGCCCGTCGGCATACTCGCCCTGCTCGGTACGACGGCATTCCTGACCGAGACGGTCCGCGACGCGAGCCGGCGTTTCGACTTCTTCGGGTTCGCGTTGCTGGGCCTCGCCATCGGCGCGCTGCAGCTCGCGCTCGACCGCGGTGAAACGCTCGACTGGTTCGCGTCGCGGACGATCATTATCGCGGTCATCGTGTCCGGACTCGCCTTCTACATGTTCCTCGTGCACATGTTCACGGCAGAGAAACCGTTCATCGAGCCGGGACTGTTCCGGGACCGCAACTTCTCGACCGGCGTGTTCCTGATGTTCACGATGGGTGTCATGCTGTTCTCGACGATGGCATTGATGCCGCCTTTCCTGCAGACGCTGCGCGGATACCCGGTGATCACGGCGGGACTGTTACTCGCGCCGCGGGGCCTCGGCACGATGTTCGCGATGAACCTGGTCGGCCGGTTGATCGGCCGCGTCGACACGCGCTGGCTGTTGTTGTTCGGGTT
>JBAUVS010000157.1:0-2151 GCA_049583345.1 Woeseiaceae bacterium | reverse complement strand
CCGTGCCTGGCTGTTGTCAGTCGCCGCCGGCGTCGAAAGCGAAACGTGATTCGCCGGTCATGTTGCCGGCCGCGTCGAAGCGGCGTTCGAGGAAACCCCAGTGGCCGGAACGATCGATGGTGACGATCGTCGAGCAGCGCGTGCCGTAATCCGGCGTCACGACGAACGGCGCAGTGATCGCATGTGCGGTCTTGAACGGCAGCGACCCGGCCTCCACCTCGTCGACGCGTGACCTGTCCCGATCGGCGAGCAACTTCAGCAACGCGGTCTCGTCCACCCGGTCTTCGTCGATGAGACGCGCCAGCCGTTCCTTGCTGCGGCGGACTTTGTCCCAGGGCGTGTCGAGCTGTGCATTGCTGAGTCCGTAAAGGCCGGCCGCGAGCGATTGTGGGGCGCCGTTCCGATTCGACAGCCAGGCGAGGCTGTCACTGCCCGCGATCAGGTTGAAGCCGGCATAGGCGGACGCATCGATGCCCGCGAAATACGCCATCGGCGCCAGACCGGATGTGAGGAAGCCGGCTACGAGCATGCCGCGCGACGGCAGCTTGCCGTGTTTCGGTTCGGCATCGCGATCGTTGGTCACGAGCGCAATCCTGCCGGCGCGGTTCACCGCGAGCCAGGTGCCGCCGGCGAGCAGGTCGCGCCCGCCGAGGACATCCGGACGATCCGGCCACCAGTGCGCTTCCCGGGTCGGCCGTTTGTGGAATTCGTCGCGATTGGCCGCGACGATGAGCCGGAACGCCGGATGCCGGTCGATGGCGATGACGACGAGACACACGGTTCAGGGTTCGCCGTGGTCGAGCCAGTGATCCACGAGCCGCCTTGCGATCGAAATCGAAAATGGCAGCTTCGGGAAATCCGAGCGCAGTTCCTCGCGCGTGAACCAGCGGGCGTCCTCGAGTTCGCCGTCATTGAGCGAGATCTCAGACGTCTCGGCGGAAGCGAAGAAGCCCAGCATCAGGGACGACGGGAACGGCCACGGTTGCGAACTGTGATAACGCACCCGGCCGACGCGGATGTTCGTTTCTTCGAAGACTTCCCGGCGGACCGAATCCTCGAGACTCTCGCCCGGTTCGACGAAACCGGCGATTGTCGAGTAGATCCCTTCCGGCCAGGCTGCCTGCCGACCGAGCAGGCAGCGTTCGCCATCGGATACCAGCACGATGATCGCGGGATCGACCCGCGGGAAGATTTCACGTCCGCAGTCGGCGTTGACACAGACTCTGGAGTTGCCGCCCGCCGCGGCGCGTGAGGGCGACCCGCAGGTGCCGCAGTACACCTGCGACGCGTGCCAGAGTACGAGTGCGCGCGCATGCGCCGCCAGATTGGCCTCGTCCGGGGGCAGCACGGTGCCCAGATAACGCAACTCCCGGAATTCGCCCAGTTCCGGGAACGGCGCCTCGGCGGCGTCGACGGACAATGCGAATGCGGGACGGCCGCGGAATGTGCCGAGGAAGATGAGTTCCCTGTCGTTCACGCTCGCGCCCAGTTCGCGCCGCTCGAGGAGTACGGCGGCGGGCGGATCGCCGGCGATGAGGCAGCGCTGGTTCCAGACCGGCACGAAGCGGCTGTCCGCGCCGTTGGCGGCGCGAGTCAGCCAGTCCGGATCCTTGCGCCGCTCGCCGCTGCGATCGACGAAAGCGCCTGCGAAAACGTTGTGATCCTGCATGAGATTCCCCGAGGGTAGCGGGGAAGTTTACTCAACTGAAGCCGCGTACGCCCGGCCGCCGACTTCGGCTGGCTTCGATCTGGCAACAGGGGCAGGTTTCGTCATCGAGCGCATACGCATCCTGGACATAGCGTGTGCGGCACTTCGCGCAAATCGCGAGATAAAGTTCGTCGTTGAAGGAGATCGCCTGCAGCAGGTTCCAGGCCCACTCGAAACTCAGGCACGCGTCTTCGTGCAGCAGCAGGTAGGTCTCGTACGCGCGGCACACCCGGTGACCGAACTCGACATCGGGCCGCGGCCAGCGCGGCCGGACCCGATCGCCGGCGTCCAGCCGCAGCAACAGTCCGCCGCAGTAGAGCGAGACGAGGGTCGTCGCCTGCAGCTGATTCGACGGTGAGCTGACGAAGCGGGTGACCTGGCGCGGCGACTTGCCGCGGCGCCGCCTCACCGGCGTGCCGCCGTTGCGAAAGTAGGTCGTATAG
>JBAUVS010000156.1:0-1802 GCA_049583345.1 Woeseiaceae bacterium | reverse complement strand
ATCCGACGGCGTGCTCGGCGAGCTCGTGGTCGCCGGGCCGCGCGGCGAATTCCCGCTGTGTGCGCGACACGCCGAGCGCTATGTCGCGCCCGGACTGGCCCTGGTCGGCGACGCGGCGCATGCCGTGCACCCACTGGCCGGGCAGGGTGCCAACCTCGGCCTGAGGGATGCAACCAAGCTCGCGGAAGTCATCGACGCCGCGCTGCGCGAGGGCCGCCATCCCGGCGACCTGCCGGTCCTGAGACGCTACGCACGGGCGCGCCGCGGCGAGAACGCACTGATGCTGCAATTCCTGACTGGCCTCAACCGGCTGTTTGCGACAGACTCTGCCCTCGTCGGGCAGATTCGCACCGTCGGTATGCGGGCCTTCAATCACAGCGGGCCGGTCCGGGCACACGCGGTCGCGATTGCATTGGGGATGGGCCGATGAACCAGCGGTACGTCTATGGCCTCGCTGCATTGCTGGCGATCACCGGGTTCGCCTTCTTCTTCTATAAGTGGCAGATCCTGGGCTTCCCGGTCACGAAGAATCTGCAGACCTCGGTCTACACGATCGAATCGTCGGTGGCCTTCGAGAGCGGGCCCGGCTCGATCAAGGTCAAGCTGCTGATCCCGACCCTGACGCCGGGCTACCGGATGCTGAACGAGAATTCGGTGTCGCGCGGCTACGGCTTCACCGTGAATTACGGCGCCGGCGGCCGCGAGGCGCAATGGACGATCCGGCGGGCCGACGGGCCGCAGACAATTTACTACCGGATCTCGGTATATCCGGACTCTTACGCGAAACAATCCGACACGACGCCGCCGTTCCCGCCCATTCCGGTCATCAACGAACCGTTTCGCACCGCGATCGACGTGCTCGTCTCCGATGTCGAGGAACAATCCGCCGATACCGCATCGTTCACCGCCGCCCTGCTCAGGCGGCTCAACGAGGCGTCGCCGGACCCGAACGTCGAACTGCTGGTCGCGAACGCCGCCACGCCGGCCGACTTCGTCGAGACGGTGACGATGATCCTCGCCACCCGGAAGATCCCGGCGCGTGCGATCCACGGCTTCATCCTGCAGGGGCGCCAGCGCGATGCCGAGCCCGTCACCTGGCTCGAGATCCACGACAGCGAGCGCTGGCGCTACTTCAACCCGCGCACGGGCGAAGAGAACCTGCCGGACAACTTCTTCGTCTGGTGGCGCGGCAACGAGCCGCTGGTCACGGTCGAAGGCGGCAGCAGCGTGCAGACCAATTTCGCCGTGCAGGAGACGCATCTCGACGCCGTGACGATCGCCGAGACCAAGGCCGATCAGAAGGGCGCCAGCCTGATCGATTTTTCGCTGTACAGCCTGCCGATCCGCACCCAGGCGGTATACAGCGTCATCATCATGATCCCGATCGGCGCCTTCGTCATGGTCATCATGCGCAACCTCATCGGCATCGAGTCGTTCGGTACGTTCATGCCGGTCCTGATCGCGCTGGCGTTCCGCGAGACCAAGCTGCTGTGGGGCATCCTGCTGTTCATCCTGCTCGTCGCACTCGGCCTCAGCATCCGCTTCCTGCTGGAGCGATTGCGATTGTTGCTGGTGCCGCGGCTGTGTGCCGTGCTCATCGTCGTCGTCATGCTGATGACCGGGGTCAGCCTGGTGTCGAACCAGCTCGGCCTGGAGACGGGCCTGTCCGTGGCCCTGTTCCCGATGGTCATCATCTCGATGACGATCGAGCGCATGTCCGTCATGTGGGAGGAGAGCGGTCCGGCGGACGCCATACGCTCCGGCCTCGGCAGCCTCGTGATCGCCGCGATCGCCTACATGTG
>JBAUVS010000155.1:0-8587 GCA_049583345.1 Woeseiaceae bacterium | reverse complement strand
GCTGCGCGATCGCCATCGGCTCGACGTGCGGCAGGTGATGCTCGCACTCTTCTGTCAGGTGCTCGGCGTTGCGGATCCAGCTGCAGGTTTCGCAGGTGCAGGTAGTCTCGTCGTGGTGCAGCTCGCTCTGTAGCGATTCGACCAGCCGTATCCCTTCGCGCAGGGAGGCAGCGAGTTCTTCGATGGACTTGTCGTCGAGCTTGCGGAAGTCCTGCAGGCAGGTCGCCCAGCTACACTCCACGCCGGGACCGCAATGACGGCAACGCTCGCCGGTGGCTTCGAAGAAATTGTGCTGCGGGCTTTCCCATTCCTCGGTGAGCCTGGACACCAGCAATCTGGGGTAGGCGAGCGCTTCTGTCAGTTGTCGTCGCATTCTTGTTCTCCTACGGTTGGCTTTGGTCCGGCCGGTCTGGCGCGTGTGTCTCATGATAGCAGACGCCGTGCGCCATCCGGAGCCTCGGATTTCCGCGAGGAGCTGAGTCCCGGCCGTAACGCTCCGCGGTCCCCCTGCGCTATACTTGGCGCTGCTGGCATCATCGAGTTCGCCGCTTGGGCAGCGCGCGTCCTCCGGCGATTGTGCCGACTCCCCCGGGGTAGGCGCCCACGTCAGCAACGCGATCTACAGCGTCTGATATCGAAGGTTTTGACTCGACCATCCGCCGTATCGGCAAGGAAACGGACCATGAGCATCAAGAAGCGATACTTCAAGACGAAATCCCTCTGCACCCTCACGTTCAGGCTCGACAGGGATACCGCGCACGCCGCCGAGGAAGCCTCGGTCGTGGGCGATTTCAACGGCTGGAAGACTACGGCGAGTCCGATGACCCGCCTCAAGGACGGCAGTTTCAAGGCGGACATCGCGCTGGAACCGGGCAGGGAATACGAGTTCCGCTACCTGCTCGACAATCAAACCTGGGCGAACGATCCGGAGGCCGAGCGCTACGTGCCGACGCAGTTCCATGACGCCCAGAATTCGGTAGTGAGCGTGTAGCGCGGGATCCGAGCCGCGGCACTCGTCAGGCTGCGTAACCCGTAAGTAAGCGGAGACTTGCACGGTGGATGTTTCGAATGAGCTCGCGCGGCGGCTACTCGATGCCGCGCCCGACCCGAGCGTCATCGTTGACGGAGACGGGACCATCGTCTACGCGAATGCCCGGGTCACGGATGCGCTTGGCTACGCGCCCGTGGAACTGCAGGGCCAAAACATCGAGTGCCTCTTGCCGGAGCGGTTCCGCGACATACATCCGGCCCACAGGAACCGGTTCTGCGATAACCCGAGGCCACGGCCGATGGGCGCGGCGCGGGATCTCTTCGCCTTGCGCAAGGACGGCGTCGAGATTCCGGTCAGCATCAGCCTGAGCCCCGTGCCGCGTTCGGACGGGATGCTGGTCTGCGCCGCGATCCGGGACGTGAGCGACGCGAAGGAGGTCGAACGCCAGCTCGTCGAGGCTAACCGGGCCAAGAGCCGGTTTCTGGCGGCAGCCAGCCACGATCTGCGGCAGCCCATCCAGACGCTCAACCTGCTCAACCGGGCGGCAAAGAGCCGCGCTACCGATCCGACCCATCTGCAGATCATCGACAAGCAACAGAAAGCGCTGGATTCGATCGCCCGCCTGCTCAATTCGCTGCTGGATATCAGCAAGCTCGAGGCCGGCGTGGTCAAGCCGGACATCGAGGATTGCGAAGTACAGAAGATCTTCGATTCGCTGCACGCCGAATTCGAGGATCAGGCCCTCGACAAGGGCCTGGAGCTGATCGTCGAACGCTGTCACGGGGTCGCGCGCAGCGATCCGCGGCTGCTGACGCAGATCCTCGAGAACCTGGTCGGCAATGCGATCCGGTACACGCAGCAGGGCTGTGTCCGCCTGCGCTGCATGCACAAGGAGGTCGGCATCCGCCTGCAGGTGCTGGATACGGGGCTGGGCATCCCGGCCGGCGAACTGGAGCGGATTTTCGAAGAATTCCACCAGGTCGATACCGGCAGCGACCGCCCCGACGGCCTGGGCCTGGGACTCTCCATCGTCAAGCGTACCGCCCAGCTGCTCGATTGCCTGGTCGAGGTCGAATCCGTTCCCGGCAAGGGCTCCGTGTTTTCGGTTGTCGTCCCCGAGGGCGATCGCACGAGCCTCGTGCCGGAGACGCGGACCGCGTCGTCCCCGGATACCCGGATCGGCGGCCGAATTCTCATCGTGGACGACGAGCCGGCCGTCGTCGATGCAACCCGCATGCTGCTGGAGCTGGAAGGCTTCGTCGTGATGACGGCGGCATGCTCGGCGGAGGCCGTGTCCTGTATCGAGGGCCCCGGCAACGCCCCGGACATCGTCATCACCGACTATCACCTGCGCAGCGGAGAGACGGGCGTCGGCGTGATCCGTGCCGTGCGAGATCGTTTGCGGGCGCCCGTCCCGGTTATCCTCGTTTCCGGCGATACGTCCGAACGGATCCCGGCGGATATCGAGGACACGGTGTTCTTCAAGAAGCCGGTCGACGTCGACGAACTGCTGCGCGAGATCCGCCGGCAGATCGACTCCGCCTAGCCGGCGGGCCGCGGCGTCACCGCCAGGCGATAAAGCAGGACGCCGATGGCGGCGATGATAATGAGGCCGAGCCAGCCGCCGAAGCGCCACTCGTCCGGCACCGCCAGCACGTCCGCCGTGCCCGCAACGACGATCGGGATCGCGATGAAAATGCCCATCAGTGCCTCACCCGTGATCAGGCCAGCCGAAAACAGCGTCCCCTTCTGGTGGACCCGCTCCCGCTCGCCCTCGGCGTTGCCGGGCTTCAGACGGCGCTCGACCAGGTAGGCAACGAGTCCACCCGCAAATATCGGCACGCTGAGTTCCAGCGGCAAGTAGATGCCCACGGCGCAGGCCAGCACCGGCGCGCGGACGCCGGAATGGTGCTTCTTCAGCAGCTCGTCGATGACGATGATGACGGCGCCGATCCCGGCGCCGATGGCGATCATCGTCCAGGGCAGCTCGCCGCCGAAGATGCCCTTCGCGACCGAGGCCATCAGGTTCGCCTGTGGTGCGAGCAGCGGATTCGGGTGGGCTTCGGTCGGCACGCCGATGCCGTAGGCGCGCGCCAGCAGGCTCAACACCGGCGCCATGACGAGTGCGCTGGAGACACCGCCGACCGCGAGCATGAGCTGCTGCTTCCAGGGCGTGGCGCCGAGAATGTAGCCGCACTTCAGGTCCTGCAGGTTGTCGCCGCCGATGCAGGCCGCGCAACAAACGACCGCACCGATCATGATCGTCGCGACGGCGCCGATCGGAGAGTCGCGCCCCAGCAGCCCGACGAGCACGAGGGCTGCGAACAGGATCGTCGCAATCGTGAGGCCGGAGACCGGGTTATTGGACGAGCCGACGAGGCCGGCCATGTACGCGGAGACCGAGACGAACAGGAAGCCCGCGACGATCATGATGATCGCCATCGGCACGCTCACATACCACAGGCCGACGATGTTCTGGTACAGAACCAGTAGCGGTAACACGAACACGACGGTGCCGATCAGGATCTGCCGCATCGGGATGTCGCGTTCGGTGCGCGGCACCTCGCCACCTGCCGGCCCGTCGCCGGTACCCAGGCCGCTGCGGATTCCGGAGACCAGCGACTTGCGCAGGGAGATGAGTGTCCAGACGCCGCCGATCAGCATCGCGCCGACGCCGAGGTAGCGGACCTGCGCGGACCAGATCGCGTACGCTGCGTCTTCCGCCCCGGAACCGGCCAATGCAGGCCCCAGTACCGGGTCACCCGCGAGGTACCAGGTGCTGTAGATCGGGATCGCGATATTCCACGCGATGATGCCACCGGCGAGCATGACGACGCCGACATTGAGGCCGACGATGTAACCGACGCCGAACAATGCGGGCGACAGGTTGGTGCCGAAGTAGCCGATCGTCTTGCCGAACCAGGTCGAGACCGCCGCGGTGTCCGGGATCACCTTCATGCCGCTCGCGGCTGCGAGCTTCATCAGGCCGCCGAGAGAGGCTGCACCGAGTAACAGCTTCAATCCCTGTTCCGGGTGCTCGCCGGTCTTCAGAACCTCCGCGGCCGCCTTGCCTTCGGGGAACGCAAGTCCCTGGTCGACGATCAGCGAACGCCGGAGCGGTACCGAGAACAACACGCCCAGCAGGCCACCGAGGCCGGCGATGGCAAGGACCCACGAGAACTTGAAGTCGTCCCAGTAACCCAGCAACAACAGCGCCGGGATCGTGAAGATCACGCCCGAGGCGATCGAGGTGCCCGCCGAGGCGCCCGTCGAGACAATGTTGTTCTCGAGAATGTGTGCGTGTCCGAGCATCCTGAGGACTGCCATGGAGACGACCGCGGCGGGTATCGCCGAGGCGATCGTCATACCGGCGAAGAGGCCCAGGTAGGCGTTCGCAGCGGCGAGGATCATGGCGAGGATAATCGCGAGGACGATCGCACGCAGTGTCAGTTCGGGGGTGGCTTCACGATTCATGGGCGGCTCCCGTCCGGGGCAGGGACTGTATTCTTGTTTTTGCTGGTTTGGCCCCGACGGGATGGTAACAGACTTCTAACCTCGTTCGACGGGCCGGAAGTTTCGCCTGTATCGATTCGGAATTTCGGGTTCATTCGGCACGGGAATGTGGCAAACTGCGGACCTGTTGCGGGTCGCGGCAACGGGATATTGGCGTGATCGGTCCGCAGCCGAAAAACTCAAAAAAGCAGGGGGTTACCTGTCCATGACCAATCTCGACTGGTTCGTCATCTTTCTCTATTTCGTCGCCATCGGCTTTATCGCCTGGTGGTACGGCCGCCACCAGAAGGACAGCGTCGATTACTTCCTGGCGGGCCGCAATGCCGGCTTCGTCGCGATCGGTGCATCGATTTTTACTTCGAACATCGGTTCCGAACACATCGTCGGCCTGGCCGGCCAGGGCGCATCGACCGGCATGGCGATGGCACACTGGGAATTGCACGCCTGGGTGCTGATCCTGCTGGCCGGCTTCTTCGTACCGTTCTACTACGAGGCGGGCGTACAGACGATCCCCGAATTCCTCGAGCGCCGCTTCAACGCGACGGCGCGTTCGATCCTGTCCGTCGTTTCGCTCGTGGCATACGTGTTCACGAAGGTGAGCGTGACCGTTTACGCCGGTGCGATCGTGTTCCAGGCCTTGTTGCCGGACACGTTCGGCTCGCCCGAGAACGCGTTCTGGGTCGGCGCGTTTACCACGGTCATCCTGACCGGCATCTACACGGTCTTCGGCGGCATGCGTGCCATCATGGCCACGGCGACACCGCAGGCCGTGATCATACTGTTCGGTTCCTTCGTCATCACGACGGTGGGATTGCTCAAGCTCGGCGACGGCTCCGGCTTCATGGCGGGCTGGAGCGTGTTGAAGGACACGGTTGCCGAGAATGCGAGTCAGTACGCGTTGTGGCGCCCGCTCAGCGATCCGGACTTCCCGTGGCTCGGCGTACTGATCGCATCGCCGATCGTCGGCATCTGGTACTGGTGTACCGACCAGTACATCGTGCAGCGGGCGTTGTCCGCGAAAGACCTGGCAACCGCGCGCCGCGGCGCACTGTTCGGCGGCCTGCTCAAGGTCTGGCCCGTGCTGATCTTCATCATCCCGGGCCTGATCGGCATGGCGCTGTACAAGCACGGCATGCTCGACTTGCAGATGAAGACGCTTGCCGATGGTACCCAGGTCATCAACGGCGATACGGTGTTCCCGACCCTGGTCTCTGCACTGCTGCCTTCCGGTATCCGCGGCCTGATCGTCGCCTGCCTGCTCGCGGCGCTGATGAGTTCGCTGGCGTCGCTGTTCAATTCCAGTGCCGCGTTGTTCACGGTCGATGTGTATGAGAAATTGCGGCCGGGCATGTCCGAGAAGCATCTCCTGACCGTCGGCCGCATTGCCACGGCGACGGTCGTCGTCATCGGAATCCTCTGGATCCCGGTCATGAAGATGGTTTCGGGCGGCGGCCTGTACGTGTACCTGCAGAGCGTGCAGGGCTATCTCGCGCCGCCGATCACCGCCGTCTTCCTGCTCGGCCTGACCTGGAAGCGCCTCAATGCCAGGGGTGCCGTCTGGGCCCTGGGCGGCGGCTTTATCCTCGGTATGGCGAAACTCGTCTGCCAGATCTTCTTTGGTGCCGGCAAGATCGAGCACCCGGCATGGCTGGCAGCGATCGGCGACTTCAATTTCCTGTACGCGACGGGCGTCCTCCTGATCGCAGCCGCCATACTGATGATCGTCGGATCGCTGACCAGTCCGGCGCCGCCGGCAGAGAAAGTCGAGAGCCTGACCTACACGTCGATCCGCAAGATGCATGGCGACGAGATCCGCTCCAGCTGGGACCTCGGCAACAAGGTCATGGCCACGCTGATCCTCGCCTGCGTCCTGGGCCTGTATCTCTACTTCAGCTTCTGGGTCAGCTGACGATCGAGGCTTCGCGGCGCTCGGCGACGAGCGCCGCGCCGGCTTCGATCGCCTCGATCCGGCTCGCGAATCGGGTCGCATCACGCACGCGGTCGAGCGCACCCAGTCGGACGAGTACGCGTGCGACGCGCAACTGCATCCCGACGATCAGCACCTCCTGACGGGCATCGACCGCGCGCTGGATGATCTCTTCGAGCGTCAGCGCCGCGCTGCCGTCGATGTCGGGGACGTCGGTGAGGTCGACGATCAGGACGTCGACCGGCCGCACCGCGACGATGCGCCGCATCATCTCGTTTGCGGCGCCGAAACTCATCGCCGCGGACAAGTGCAGGATCGCAGCGCGGCCCGCGCAGCGGCGGAACGCCGCTTTCTCCGCTTCCGTCAACAGGTCGTGATGCTCCTCGTCGACGATCGTCCGGATCGCCCGCACCTGCGCATCGGCGGTCTCCTTGACGAACACGAGGCTCGCGAGCACCACGCCGATCCCGACTGCTGTGATGACGTCGACGAACACGGTCAGCAGGAGCACGACCAGCATCAGGACGAGGTCCATACGCGGCGCGCGGTGCAGGCGCCGGATGAAGCGCCAGTCGATGACGTCGATGCCGACCTTGAACAGGATGCCGGCGAGTGCCGCGTGCGGTATGAGCGCCACGACCGGACCGAAGCCGAGCACGATGAGGAACAGCACGGATGCATGCAGCACGCCGGCCAGCGGCGTGCGGCCGCCCGCCTTGACGTTGGCGAGCGTGCGCACCGTCGCACCGGCACCCGGCAGACCGCCGGCGAGCCCCGCGACCAGGTTACCGAGACCCTGGCCGACGAGTTCCTTGTCGGAGTCGTGGAAGCTGCGGGTCACGTTATCGGCGACCAGCGACGTGAGCAGGCTGTCGATCGAGCCGAGTGCCGCGAGCACGACCGCGCTGACCAGCATGTAATTCAGCTGCGCAAGATCGATCCCGGGCAGCTGGAAGGCAGGCAGGCCCGACGGCACCGCGCCGAGCACCGGGACGCCCCCCAACAGGTAGGCGGCGCCGCTGCCGACGACGAGGGCGATGAGCGGCGAGGGCAGGGCACGAGCGATGGGTTTCGGAGTCCACAGGCAGATGGCGAGTGAGCCCAGGCCGACAAGCATCGCTTTGCCGTTCGGTGCGAGGATATCGCCGGCGAGCGCGGTCAGGCCCTCGACGACGCCCTGCGGCGCGGCATGGCCGATGAGCGGGGCGAGTTCGAGGATGATCAGGATGCATCCGATGCCGGTCATGAAGCCGGAGATCACGGGATAGGGCATCAGGTTGATGTAGCGGCCGATACGCAGATAGCCGAACAGCATCTGGAACAGGCCGGCCAGCATCACGATCGTGAATGCGACGGCGGGTTCGCCTGCGAAGTGCGTGAATACGCTCGCCGAGACGATCGTCATCGGTCCGGTCGGACCGGAGATCTGTGCGCTGGTGCCGCCGAAGAGGGCCGCAAACAGGCCGACGCAGATGGCGCCGTACAGGCCAGCGATGGGACCGATGCCGGAGGCGACGCCGAACGCGATCGCGAGCGGCAGGGCGATGATCGCCGCCGTGATGCCGCCGAAAACGTCGCCGCGCAGGTTGCCGAAGGAGAGCCGGTTGAGCTTCATGCCGGATTACCGCCAGTAGTGGACGGCGGATCATAAACCCGCATGCCGCGATTCGCACCCGTAAAAGAAAACCCCGCACGCGGCGGGGTTCTCCGGGTCATGCTGTCAGCGCATTTCAGTTGCCGAAGTAGTAGCGGCCGCTGAACATGTAGGACGAGTAGTCGTTGCCCCAACTGCCCTGCAGGCCGACGGTGAATTGCGGGTTGAAGGCATACAGGAAACCGGCATTGAACGCCGTGTCCGAACCGCTGTCGCTGTAGTCGATGTAGCTGACGCCCGCGTCGAGTTCCATGTTATTGCCTGCGGCGAAGCGGAGTCCGACGCCGAGCCCGAGTCCATTGTCGTCTGCGTTCGCGCCGCCCCCGGCATCGAGCTTGACGTAGTTGTAAGAAAGCTCACCGACCAGGTCGACCTTGTCGTTCAGACCCATGTGATAGCCGATGCCTGCGTCCCATTGCGTGGCATCGATACCGAAGTCGAGGCCGGCCTCCTGGTAGCCGGCAAAGACATGGAACTGGTCGTTGACGGCGAAAGATCCGCC
>JBAUVS010000154.1:0-2581 GCA_049583345.1 Woeseiaceae bacterium | reverse complement strand
TTCGACCTGGGCGAGGTGCCCGAGTTCGACCGTGTACGCTGGGTCGATTTCTGGCGTCCGGTGAGCGAAGTCATCTATTTCAAGCGCCGGGTCTACGCGCGGGCGCTCCACGAGCTCGGTTCCACCGTATACCCGCAGGCCCTGCCGCCGCGCCCGCGTTGGTGGCCGAATGGCTGGCTTGCGACGCTCGACAAGGACATTCGCGACGCCAAACCGTGACGTGCCGCACTTCTCACATCCGGTACCTCCGCGTAACATAACGTCTTTTCGTCGACGGACGCAGTGTTGGCCCGACATTCTCCTCTGCTGCTGCACAGCGGCCCGCGCGTCATTATCACGCGCGTGGCACTGGCCGTCTTCATCGCGGTCCTGTGCTACCTGGTGTTCGAATTCGGCCGCATCCAGGCCAACTACAACATCATCGACGCGGCGAAGGAACGCAAGGCGTACGAGAACCGGATCGCCGAACTCAACGGAGAGATCGACTCGTTGAAGGAGGAGGTGGCGAAGCTGCAGACCGATCGCGAGATCGATCACGAATCCTACAAGGAGGTCGAGGCCAGCCTCACCGCGCTGCAATCGAAGATCCAGGAGCAGAACGACGCGATCGCGTTCTATCGTGGCATCGTATCGCCCGAGGACGGCACCGCGGGGCTCCGCGTACAGGACATGAAGCTGACGCGCGGCGCGACCGAACGCGCTTTCAATCTGCGCCTCGTTCTGGTGCAATCCCTGCAGCACGACCGCAAGGTGTCCGGCGACGTCAGCCTCAGCGTCGAGGGCGAGCAGGACGGCGCGACCACCAGCTACGACTACGCCCAGCTCCTGCCCGAGACGGGCGACGACAGCTGGCCGTTCTCGTTCCGGTACTTCCAGGATTTCAGCCGGGAAATCGTGCTCCCCGATGGCTTCACGCCGGAGCGCATCAAGATCGAGGTGCACTCGAAGACGCGTTCGATCAAGAGTATCGAGAAGAGTTACTCCTGGGCCACGAGTCCGGGCTGACGCAGCATTGACCGCCTGAACGGGCGCGGTGGAGGAACGAATGTTTGGTCGAAGTAAAGGCGGACACAACCGGGTGGACACGCTCGTGGGCGCGAACAGCGAGGTAAACGGGGACCTGAGCTTCGAGGGCGGCTGCCACGTGGACGGTACCGTCAAGGGTAACGTCAGCGCCGACCCGGAGAGCAATTCCGCGCTCAGCGTCAGTGAGGACGGCAACGTCGAGGGCGGCGTCAGCGTGCCTTATGTCGTCCTGCACGGCATCGTGCGGGGCGACGTCTGCGCGAGCCAGCGTGTGCAACTCGGGCCCACCGCGCGGGTCATAGGTAATGTATATTACAATCTCATCGAGATGGCGATCGGGGCCGAGATCAACGGTAAGCTGGTACACCAGCCCGAGGGTCAGGTGCCGCTGCTCGAGCAGACCAGCCGGCTGGATGCCTCCGTCGCCGCCAAGAGTTAACAGGATTCAAGGCTATGCAGACTGACAGACAGGTTACCGATCAGGCCGCGCCGCCGCCGCCCGTGGTCTTCACGGACGCCGCGGCTGCCAAGGTCGGCGAGTTGATCCGCGAGGAGGAGAATCCCGATCTGAAGCTGCGGGTGTTCATCTCCGGCGGCGGCTGTTCGGGGTTCCAGTACGGATTCACCTTCGACGAGAATATCGAGGAAGGCGACAGCAGGGTCGTCAACCAGGGCGTCACGCTTGTGATCGATCCGATGAGCGTCCAGTATCTGATGGGCGCGGAAATCGATTACAAGGAAGACCTGCAGGGTGCGCAGTTCATCATCCGGAACCCGAACGCAACCACAACCTGCGGTTGTGGACAGTCCTTCACGGCCTGATACCAGCCGCCAGGTCATCGCCGGGGTCGACCTCGGTTCCAACAGTTTCCACATGATCGTCGGTGAGTTGCGCCACGGCCAGCTCATCATCATCGACCGCATCCGCGAGACCGTGCGCCTCGCCGAGGGCCTTTCCGACGAAGGCGACATCTCGCCGGATGCGCGCGCCCGGGCGCTCGATTGCCTGGCACGCTTCGGCGAACGGCTGCGCGAGATGCACGCCGACAGCGTCCGTGCCGCCGGCACGAGCACGCTCCGGCGCGCGCGCGAGGATATCGGTTTCATGGCGGAAGCCGAGGCGGCGCTGGGTCATCCCATCGAGATCATCTCCGGTCTCGAGGAAGCACGCCTGATCTACCAGGGCGTGACACACAGCATGCCGCCGTACGACGGCCTGCGGCTGGTCATGGACATCGGCGGCGGCAGCACGGAGCTGATCCTCGGCAAGGGTCCGAAGCCGCGCGCGCTGGAGAGCGTGCATCTCGGTTGCGTGGCGCTCACCGAACGCTATTTCCCGGGCGGCAGGATCACGCAGGACGCGTTCACCAGAGCGCGCGTCGCGGCGCGTCTCGAACTGCGGCCGGTCAAGGCCTTCTTCCGGGGCGCGAGCAACGTCGAATGCGTGGGCACCTCGGGCACCATCCGCGCCACCGAACTGGTGGCGAGCGAACTGGGGCTCATCGACTCGCACATGCTCACGACGGATGCCGTCGAGAAGCTGATCCTGCGCGTG